>JAGWTX010000255.1 GCA_028875955.1 Bacteroidota bacterium
GGTAACCGGAAACACATCTGTTGTCCGGTTACCCTATTTAATGAAAACCAACCTTAGGGTTTTTCAGATAACAACTTGTAATCTTCCCTTACCGGGTTAAACACATCCAGTAAAACACAATCGGTAATGGCCAGTCCTGAATGGGGCACATGGGAAGGGATCACAACAATTTCTCCCGGAACAATGCGTATGGGCTCACCCGCCAATGTCAATTGGAATTCACCCTGCAAAACATGGGCAACCTGTTCATGCGGATGAGAATGTTCCGGTAAAGCGGCCCCCGCTTTCACTTCCAGATACGAAAATGTCATATTGGGTGTATGAACAAAACGCGCCATATAACCCGGCACCACTTCCCGGGGCTGAATGGTATCTAAGATCACTTTTGCCATGATTTTTTTTTGAAAAATACCGGGAATAACTGACAAAAAAAAACACCGGTGTAATACCGGTGTCTCTGTCAGATCCTGCTGATTATTTATTTGGCAAAAAGATGTACCGCTACTTCTACATCATTCGCAACATTCCCGATCCCGTAATTCACGCCGAACAAGGTCCTGTCCAGGCTAAAAAATGCCTGTGCGAAAAATCCCTTTTCATCTGCATTTCTGATCTTTGCCTGAAACTTCACAGGTAAAGTGGTCCCTTTCAGGGAAAGATTTCCACTGATATCCGCCGTACTGGCATCTGTATAATTTACCCCAGTAATCTCGTAGGTGGCTTCGGAAAATTTAGCTACGTCAAAAAAGGCATCGGTTTTCAGGTGACCGGCCAATTTATCGCCGCCACTGGCATCGGTTACTTTCAGGTTAGCCAGATCAATGGTAAATTTACCACCAACCAATTTTCCACCATCCATCATAACCTGACCACCTTTTAAAGGGAAATACCCGGTATGGAACCCTGCTTTTTTGGATCCCACCCAGTCTACCCGGCTGGCTTCCGTATTGACGGTTAAAGTGGTACCCGCTTTTTTCAAGTGACCGGGTTTGAAGGCAAAAAGGCCGGTTATAAGGGCCAGTCCTGATAATAGTGCAATGGATTTTTTCATTCGTTTTAGTGTTTTTTTAGGTTTAAAACTAAGTGTGGGATAAAACTAATAAAATTAATGTTACAACAATAATTATTTATAGGAAATCCTAATTCCTGTTTCGCGTATCTTCGCAAAAAAATATTTTTGCCGCATGAATCTCCATGAATATCAGTCCAAAGAATTACTGAAAAAATACAATGTTCCCGTTCAGGAGGGCATTGCTGTTGACACAGTTATGGCCGCCGAAGAAGCTTACCGCCAGATCAAGACCCAGACAGGAAACAATTTTGCCGTTATCAAGGCGCAAATTCATGCAGGTGGAAGAGGCAAGGGTAAAATAATGGGCACCGAACAAAGAGGGGTAGCCGTGGGCAAAAGCCTGGAAGATGTGACAACCATTGCAAAAAATATCCTGGGAGGCACGCTGGTTACCATACAAACCGGCCCTGAAGGGAAAAAAGTAAACAAGATCCTGGTTGCACAGGATGTATATTACCCCGGCCCCAACCCGGTGAAGGAGTTTTATCTCTCGATCCTGCTGGATCGCGCCAAAGGGATGAATGTGATCATGTACAGCACAGAAGGGGGCATGGATATCGAAGAAGTAGCCCACAACACCCCCGATAAAATATTCAAGGAATGGGTACACCCGGGCGGTTTTCTGCAGGGCTTCCAGGCAAGAAAGATCGCTTTCAACCTGGGACTCAGTGGAGAAGCCTTTAAAAGCTGTGTAAAATTTGTAACCAACCTGTACAAAGCCTATTTAGGACTGGATTGCAGCATGGTGGAGATCAATCCCCTGTTCAAAACCAGTGACGACAAGATGATTGCGGTGGATTGCAAAATGAATATTGACGACAACGCGCTGATGCGTCACCCGGATATTGCCGCCCTGAGAGATGTAACCGAAGAAGACCCGACCGAAGTGGAAGCAGGTCAGTATAACCTGAACTTTGTAAAACTGGATGGTAATGTAGGCTGTATGGTGAACGGTGCCGGTCTGGCCATGGCTACCATGGATATGATCAAACTCAGTGGAGGCGAACCCGCCAACTTCCTGGATGTGGGTGGTTCTGCCAATGCACAGACGGTGGAAGCCGGTTTCCGCATCATCCTGAAAGACCCGAATGTAAAAGCGATCCTGATCAATATATTTGGCGGAATCGTCCGTTGCGACAGGGTTGCCGCTGGTGTCATCGAAGCCTTTAACAAACTGGGCAATATCCATATTCCGATCATCGTTCGCTTACAGGGCACCAATGCCGTGGAAGCCAAAAAACTGATCGATGAAAGCGGTCTGAAAGTACAATCCGCCATTCAACTGAGTGAAGCAGCCGAACTGGTAAAGAAAGCGGTTGCCTAACCCGACCCAAACCCTATTTTTACGAAAAGCCCCGCAGTTGCGGGGCTTTTCGATTAATGTTGAACCCAATAATCAAAAACCGTGGCCTTACCAAAATAAGGACCCAGCAAAGCACCAAAGGCTTTATGGGCCGGATGCACCAGGTAAGCATCCCTGTCTGCAGCTGAAGCAAAGGTCAGAAAAAAACAATGGGTTAATCCCTGGTTGAGTTTTTCCGGACTATTGTTGGTCCCCCATTCAAACCCCTTGATCATCGGGATCTGGGAGGGCAGGGCCTTGAAAGCATCCACCACTTTCTGAATATCCGCGGCAGTCGCTTTTTCATTAAACTGAAACATAACCACATGTCTTAACATTGCTGTCGGTTTTAGTTCTTTTGCAGGATGGTTTTGCGCCTGAACTGCAAAAAATGCAGTGAAAGCCAAACAAACCATTACGATTCTTTTTTTCATAGGTTTCCTTTATAATGGTGAAGATAGTTCTGTTCATTTTTCCGGCTCTATCAAACGCACTTCCGTTACAGGACTAAACGTGTACAGTAAACCGGTTTTTATCTCGGTGCATTCGAACCGTTTGCGACGTTTGGCACCTTTACGAAAAATTTTTCCGTTTTCGGTTTGAAACAATGCCCCTTCCGGAACCTCCGTCATCACCTGTACACCCTCTTTTCGTACGGGGTTATATTTTCTGAGAACCAGTAACAGATCGGTTTCGCCATTGGCAGTGGCAGAAGGATTATGGATCGATTTCTGCAATGCCTGCTCGATATCCGCCGGAAAAAGTTTAGAAGCCACGAAATCCATCAGCAACCCGCTGTAGATATGCTTCCATTCCTTACCATGGGGTTCTACCCTGTTCCTGTGTTGTTCATAGGCAAGCAAATGGGCCAGCTCATGTAACAGGGTGATCAGAAATTCATACTTGTTCAAATTCCCATTGATACTGATCCGGTGGTTCCCGCCCCAACCTGCATGACGGTAATCTCCCAAAACCGATTTGCGCTGTTTGCTGATGGTCAGGTGAACCTTGTAATGATGGATATAATACACGACTTTTTCAAAACTACCCTCCGGTAAAAAAGCAGCCAGTGCCTGCATGGGATGTTCTGATACAGACATTATTTCTTGGGTTTCATCCGGAGAGAGAGCCTTACTTCCAGCCAGGTATAGATGATGTATAACCCCATGCAAACAAAAACCGCATTGACACTCCTGGAAGAACCGCTTGCCACCAGGTAGATCAGTGCAGCTGCAGCCAATCCCATGAGTTTTAAAAAAGTACCCGCCATAACACCGCGAATCACCGCATTGGCATTGGGGTTATTCAGGTTTTTTTCCTGAAAATAGAGATTGAGTAAGCTAAACACCAGGAGCAGGGTATTTCCGCCGATAATCACCTGGCTGCTGATCTCCTTCATAGCCAGACGTTCCCGGAACAATAAGGCAAGCAGGGTGACACAGATATAAAGGACAGCGAATATTTTTACCCGGTTGAAAGATTTTGTCATATTATTTTTTTGTAGTGTCCCTGACCACTTTCCAAAGCATCCCGATCAGCAAAATTAAAGGGAATGTCCAAATAAAAACAGGGATGGCAAAACCTGTCTTTCCATCCAGCCACCATCCGGCATACACAGCCAGACCGAGTCCTGCCAGCAGTTGGGTAGCGAAACCGGCATACTGCATCAAAGGGTCTCTGGGTTTATCATTCATGCTGATTAATCATTGGAGCTTTCTCCTTTGGGAAGAACGGCCGGTATGGTATCCAACTGGGTAGGGGTATCTCCTGTCAGAACTTTTTTGATACTCTCCAGGTATTGCTCTTTGTAATGAATGGCCTGTTCCAATGAATCGGTCCGGATTTTCAGCACCTGCAAGGCAGACCTGCTTTCCCTTGTACCATAACCGGGTATGTAATATTTTATCGGCGAAAAAGCGATCAGTGCGATGGTGAGACCCACCAACAAAACAAATACCGTGCTCAAACCGATATACACGCTTAACCGCGACAAACGGAAAGTGACCACTTCCTCGTAGGTATCATCATTCATGATAACCAGCCGGTAACTGTTTCGTAACCGCTTCAGGGTATTATTGATCTCTTGATTGCTCATTC
>JAGWTX010000256.1 GCA_028875955.1 Bacteroidota bacterium
AGAGAGGAACCGAAGATATAATTGCTGAGGGCGGCATTGGTGTCGGCACGGTCCCTGGTTAATTCTTCGAGGTATTGTTCCGTAAATGAACTTACATTATTGAATCCGGAGAATTGTACATGGTTATTATAGTTGGCGATCTGGTTTACCGAAACCGCAAAGGCACTACTCGTCCATTTTTTGTTTTTGTTTTCTCCTGAGGCAAATATGAAACCGGATGTTCCGTAATTGAAATTATTTTTTTTTGTCATTGTGTCCGATCCGCGGTAGTTGAACTTGTTGTTGTTCAATATAAAACCGGGACTTAACACAAATTCGTTGGTCTTATACAATCCAATACCGGCAGGGTTGATATGGTTGGCGCTGATATCGCCGCCCAGGGAGCCCATCACGCCACCGATTGCCATGTTACGGGCGGAGCCGTTTTGTGTAAACCAGGCAGTACGCAATGCATCTTCCGGTGTCTGGGCAAAGATGACAAGGCAGGATAGTAAACTTATGGAGAGAAAAAGTGATTTCATATAATGGGTTTGGCTATAAGATGGGTATTAAGTGAGGGTCACTTATCATACAGACTTGCTATATGCGCAATGTTATCCTTTTCCACCCCGGCCGGTACTCGTGCTGGTTCCGGTGCTTTTAAACCCGCCACTGGATCCGCCTGCAGAACTGCTGGGGAGCGAATTGGTGCCCGGTGTATTGGAGAAAGTCCTGACAGGTCTGTCAAAGCTGTTGGCAGTACCATTGTTGGCAGAACCGGTGAACACCCTTTTCAGGAGGCTGCCAAAACTGCTGTTACTGCTTCCTGCAACAAACTGTCCTGTTTTCAGGTCACGGTAACCGTAATTGTTGTTATTGTAGGATCTGTTCCGGAAGGCGGTGATATTGGAGGCAGCTGTAGACCCCCCATAGTAAGGGGTGGAATAATGTACCAGTGTATAAATGGGACTATTCCAGCCATAACCATATCCGTAATAGCCCGGATTATAAAAGCCATAACCCAGTGATAAACTCAATCCGGGATTCCAGTAGGTATAGGGATTGAGCGTATTGTAGCAATAAGCATAATTCTGGCTGCCGAAATCATAACGGCTGTCGTACCAGTAATCAAAATCATCGATTGCTCCCCAACGGGTGCGATTGCCAACTTTCATCCGGAGATACCTGTCATCAAGACTGCTGACATAATTCTGGTATTCTTCTGCCTGCTGCTGCTGTTCACGTACTTCGGTCACATTCGTGATATCCCTGCCTGGTGAATAGTAGACATCATCAGGTGTCTGACCCGCTTTGAAAGCGGTTGAACAACTGCTTAGTAAGCCGATGCCCAATGCGGAGAGAAGTAGCATGTGTTTCATAACATCCGTTTTGAAAGTTTTAGATAGGGTGAAGTTACATACATTTGCGAAGCTGGTAAAAGCATCTGTAATAAAAGCAGCAAATCCCTAGCCAGCTAACAAGTGTAAGGTTTTTAATATGTTAAAGAAATTATAAAAATAAAATGGGAAAGGAAATCACTTCCAGGGCACAGGACTATTCACAGTGGTATAATGATCTAATTATCAAAGGCAGTCTCGCTGATTATAGTGCAGTCAGGGGATGTATGGTTATCAAACCCTATGGATTTGCCTTATGGGAAAACATGCGGGATGTATTGGACCGGAAGTTTAAAGACACCGGTCACCAGAATGCCTATTTCCCATTGTTTGTTCCCAAAAGTCTTTTTGAAGCCGAAGAAAAAAATGCGGAGGGATTCGCCAAGGAATGTGCCGTGGTTACCCATTACCGTTTGATTGCCGATCCTGATCAAAAGGGAAAACTGAAAGTGGATCCGGACGCCAAACTGGAAGAAGAGTTGATTGTGCGGCCGACTAGTGAAGCCATTATCTGGAACACCTATAAAGGCTGGATCCAATCCTACCGTGATCTTCCCATCCTGGTTAACCAGTGGGCCAACGTGGTGAGATGGGAAATGCGTACCCGTTTGTTTTTACGTACCGCTGAATTTCTCTGGCAGGAAGGGCATACCGCCCATGCAACGGCAGAGGAAGCCGTTACGGAAACAAAACTGATGCTGGATGTTTATGCAGATTTTGTAGAGAACTGGATGGCATTACCCGTTATCAAAGGTGTGAAAAGCCCGAACGAACGTTTTGCCGGAGCGGAAGACACGTATTGTATCGAAGCCCTGATGCAGGATGGGAAAGCCTTACAGGCAGGTACCTCACATTTTCTCGGTCAGAATTTCGCCAAAGCGTTTGATGTGAAATTCAGTGACAGGGAAAATAAACTCGATTATGTATGGGCAACCAGCTGGGGTGTCAGTACCCGGCTGATCGGAGCGTTGGTGATGGCGCATAGTGATGATGACGGGTTGATATTACCTCCGAAAATCGCGCCTACACAAGTGGTGATAGTACCCATTTACAAAGGGGAGGAGCAGAAAGCACTGATTGATGAAAAGGTAACTGCGATCCTGCGTGAATTAAAAGCACTGGGAATCTCTGTCAAATATGATGATTCAGACAATGCCCGTCCGGGTTGGAAATTTGCGGAATATGAAATGAAAGGCGTTCCCGTACGCATGGCTGTGGGTGCCCGTGATCTGGAAAATCAGGTGGTGGAGATCGCCAGAAGGGACAAAAAAGAAAAGACCACGGTACCGATTGAAGGTGTTGCCCTTTATATCAAAGAACTGTTGGCAGACATCCAGCAATACATGTACGATAAGGCAAAAGCATTCCGCGATGAACATATCACACCTGCAGATAGCTGGGATGAATTCATGAATATCCTGGATAACAAGGGTGGATTTGTGGCTGCTCACTGGGATGGCACTGCTGAAACGGAAGATAAAATCAAGGAGCTGTCCAAGGCAACCATCCGTTGTATTCCACTGAACAATCCGTTGGAAACAGGCACATGTATATTGACCGGGAAACCATCCACCCAAAGAGTATTGTTTGCCCGGGCTTATTAATTTCTGATCTATTGAAACAAAAACCTGTACACCCCAGATTGCAACCCTTTTTAGAGGGTGCGGTTCTGTTGTTTGATAAACCCATCGGCTGGACCTCCTTTGATGTGATCCGGAAGCTCCGGAATATCACCCGAATCGCCAAAATCGGTCATGCAGGAACCCTGGATCCCCTGGCAACGGGTTTGCTGATCGTTTGTACGGGGAAGTTTACCAAGAAGATCAACGAATACATGGGTATGGAAAAAGAATATACCGGCACATTTACACTCGGTGCCGTAACGCCTACTTATGATCTGGAAAGCGAACCCGAACAACATAAAGAGATCTCTCATCTGACTGCCGAACAGATTCAGCTTGCTGCCCGAAGTTTTGTAGGAGAGATCATGCAAACACCCCCAATACATTCGGCAATCAAGAAAGACGGTCAACCGGTTTATATAGCCGCCAGAAAGGGAATTGATGTTCAACTGGAACCCCGGCCTGTGACCATCCATGCTTTCGACATAGTAAAAATGGAAGGGGCCCTTGTTCATTTCCGGGTGGTATGTTCAACCGGGACCTATATCAGAAGCCTGGCCAATGATTTTGGAAAAGCATTGGGTGTGGGGGCGTATATGAGTTCCTTGCGCAGAACGAGGATCGGGAATTTTCCGGTCACGGAGGCCCGGGGGTTGGCTGAGTTTGAAACAGAGATAAAATCCCTTATTGCATCAGAAGGGCAAGCCGATACCTAACTGAAAAGCCACATTATTTATCTTCAATCCATTGGGTCTGTATTCTGACCAGGTGAATTCCTTAGCCCATCCATTATTCGTGGCCCTGGCCGGATCTTTGAGCTTATAGGCAAAATCAAACCGGATCAGAAAATAGGAGAAATCAACCCGTAACCCGGTACCGACACCCACAGCCAGATCGCGGTACAGGTTCTTGAGCTGGAACCTCGCATCCGGATCCTGTGGATTTGTTTTCAGGTTCCAGATATTGCCAATATCCGCAAACAAGGCACTGCCGATATTCACACCCCCGATGGAAAGAAAGGGGAAACGGTATTCGATATTGGCTTCCAGCTGCATATCCCCAAACCGGTCGCGATAACTGTTTTTACTGGTATCCGAATCACTTTGTTTCGAACTGCCCAGACCTAACTGGCGCAAACTCCAGGCTCGCATGCTATAGGGGCCGCCCGCTGTAAACTGTTTGAAAAAAGGAAGCGTCTTGTCTCTTGCCGTATCGCTACCGTAATTATAGCCGGCACCGGCAAATACACGGTAGGCCAGTACATTTTTTTGCAATTTGATGGTTTGCCTGAATTCAGCTTCCACTTTCAGATAGCGGTAGATATCATTTTTCAAACCGCCGATCAAACCAAATAAACCACCCGCTTCTTCCACACCCAACCGTATGAAATTATTGATATCCGGGTTTCTTTTACTGGGTACATTTCGGTTGAATGTCAAACTCTGACTCAACACTTTTCCTGAGTTGAAGGATGTCCGCAGAAAAGGGTTGG
>JAGWTX010000257.1 GCA_028875955.1 Bacteroidota bacterium
CTGATCAACATGTCTATTACCATACAGGAAGTCACCCATAAAAAACAACTGGAAGCGTTTATCCGCTTTCCCTACCGCCTTTATAAAAACAATCCTTACTATGTGCCCTCGCTGCTTTTTGACGAGCGTGCCACATTGCGGAAAGACAAGAACCCTGCATTTGATGATTGTGAAGCAAGGTATTGGCTTGCTTACCGGAATAAAAAAGTGGTAGGCAGGATCGCGGCCATCATCAGTCATGCATTTATCGAAAAATGGAAACACCGTTACATGCGTTTTGGTTGGATTGATTTTGAAGACGATCCGGCAATTCCCCAAAAATTGTTGCATACGGTGGAAGCCTGGGCAAAGGAAAAAGGGATGACAGCCGTACATGGACCGATGGGATTCACCGACCTTGATCATGAGGGTATGCTGGTAGAGGGTTTTGATCAGCTGGGAACCCTGGCTGCTATTTATAATCATCCCTATTATCCGGAAATGCTGGAGGAACTCGGATACCGGAAAGATGCGGACTGGGTTGAATATAAAATAACCCTTCCGGATTCGATGCCGGAAAAGCTGGAAAAAATGGCATCCATTGTACGAAGAAGAAACAAGCTGGAAATGGTGAAAGCCAGCAAAGCCAAAGAGATATTGCCCTATGCAAAAGATATTTTTGAACTGATCAACGAATCCTATGCAGACCTGTATGGCGTAGTACCCCTGACTGAAAAACAAATCGCCTACTATACCCAACAATATTTTTCGTTTATCCGGCCTGATTTTGTGCCACTGGTCATTGATCAGCAGGGGAAACTGGTGGCATTTGGCATCACCATGCCATCCTTATCGCATGCTTTGCAGAAAGCAAAGGGCAGTCTTTTCCCCTTTGGTTTTATGCACCTGCTAAAAGCACTGAAAAAAAACAAACAGGCGGATTTGTATCTGGTAGCTGTAAAAAAAGAACTGCAGGGAAAAGGGGTAAATGCATTATTGATGCATGCGCTTACGGAATCCTATATCAAAAACGGTATCCGGTATGCGGAATCGAATCCGGAACTCGAGATGAATACGAAAGTACAGTCGATCTGGGAACATTATGAGGCGATCCAACACAAACGCCGCCGGTGTTATATCAAACATTTGTAGTTGCTGACAATGAAAAAGAATATCCTCATAACGGGAGCGAGTGGATTTATCGGGAGTTTTCTCGTTGAAGAAGCCATTCAGAGAGGCTATCGCGTATTTGCAGGCGTTCGTTCATCCAGTAGCCGCCAATACCTGTCAGATCCGGCGATCCGGTTTGTGGAAACAGATATCTGCAACCGGCACAATCTCGAAGAAATGTTGCTGCAATCAGCGGAAAAATATGGTCCCTTCGATTATATCGTCCATACGGCCGGTCTCACCAAAACGATGGATCATTTCGCCTATACCCGTGTCAATTTCGGGGGAACCCAGAATTTGGTGGAAGCTTTACAAAATACCAGGCTGGTTCCCGAAAAATTTATTTACATCAGTAGCCTGGCTTCCTACGGCCCGGGTGGCAGCGACAAAAAACCGATAGATCCGGATGCGCCGCAGCATCCTGTTACCGCCTATGGGAAAAGTAAATTATTGGCGGAGCAATTCCTGTACCGGCATGAAAATTTCCCCTTTCTCATCATCAACCCAACCACAGTGTATGGCCCAAGGGACAAGGATTTCTTTTTCCTGATTCAATCCATCCGGAAAGGGGTGGAACTGTATATCGGCAACCGGAATCAATTGCTGAGTTTTGTTCACGTGAAGGATCTGGTAAATGCCATCATGACCGCCATGGAATCGGATCTGGTACAAACAAAACGGATTGTTTCAGACCTCTCTAATTATACCGCTGCTGAAATGAACGGTACCGTCAAAAAAATACTGCAGCAACGGACCCTCTCCCTGGTCGTGCCCGCCTGGATAGCGGATATTGTGGCTGTTTTTTCGGAATATGCGGGGAACCTGAAAGGTACCGTTCCGGTAGTCAATCGCGAGCGTTTAAAAGAGTTCAAAGCGGCAAACTGGAGTGTGGATGCATCTTTGACAGCAGCCCTGGGTTACCAACCCCTCTATGGTCTGGAAGAAGGTTTGCGCAATACCATCGACTGGTATCTTGACAATGGTTGGCTAAAAAAACAGGTTGCGGGTCTGCAAACCCGGCCTAGCTAAGCCCATTCCCGTTTTAGATTCGATTCCTTACAAGCTGCCTTGCTGTTCATCTCCTTTTTTTGTTAGTTCAGGTACGGAAGAGCAGTCTTGCAGAAAGGGTCAGCGAACTTTGCATAAATCAACGGTTTCACAGTTGAACACAAAATTTTAGCTAAATTTCACAACCATTCGTTTCGGGAAGTAGAACGGGGAATCCTACCTTTGATCGACAAACGGGTATGTTTCCTGCCGTATTGGCAAACCCATATAGCGGTCGAAAACAGATGGATGCAGGTAAGCTGTTTCAGGGAATTCCTGAAACAAATCGGCTCATCTCGATTGACGCGCAGATTTTAATAACTATTCATGAAGAAAACCGTATCGGATTATATGCGGAGGATGAAAATCCCGCAGACCATTTCCTGGATCATTGTGACAGGCCTTTTTTTTATCCTGCTGATGAGTATGCTGCGACTGGCCCTGTTCCTGTCATTTGTAAAACCCCAGCTTTCTTCCCATTCATTGGTTGCTTCCTTTGTACTGGGATTACGCTATGATCTCCGGATGGTGTGCAGCGCCATGCTTTTGTTCCTGTTGCTCAGTTTTGTAAAGCCGCTTTCATTCTTTGCCAGCCGGTCAGGAAAAAAGCTGGGTTTTGCAGTATGGGCTTTGGCAATCCTGTTTTTCTCATTTATGTATGTGGTGGATTTTGCGCATTATGCCTATCTGTCGCAGCGATTAAATGCCAGCGTTCTAAATTATTTATACAATATTGATATTTCGTTTAAAATGGTCTGGAGCACGTATCATGTGATCTGGATCCTGTTGGGGATGGGCGTGTTCATGTACCTGTTGTTTTCGCTGATCAGATTTTCGTATCATTCTATAGCTGCGGTTCCGGTTACCACTACAAGGCTTAGCAGGATCTTATGGAAAGGGGGTTTCTTTATCCTCCTGGGTGTCGGGATTTTCGGCAGGCTGGGTCAGTTCCCGCTCCGGTGGAGCGATGCGGTTGCCTTGAGCAATGATTATACGGCCAGTCTTTCCTTGAACCCCTTTGAATCTTTTTTCAGTACGATGGGATTCCGGCATGCCAGTTATGACCTGGCAAAAACCGAAAAAGGTTATCCCCTCATTGCAGATTATTTCCAGCTCCAAAAGAAGGATTCGTTGAATTATACGAGATGTGTAAACGGTCAGGCCGATTCAACGGCGCAGGTTCGTCCGAATGTGGTACTGGTTATTTGCGAATCCTTTAGTGCATATAAGAGTTCGATGTATGGGAACCCTTTGAACACGACGCCATATTTTAAGGAATTGTGTGACAAGGGTGTTTTTTTTGACAGGTGTTTTACGCCTTCCTATGGAACAGCACGAGGTGTCTGGTCTGTTGTAACCGGAATCCCTGATGTGGAACTGCTGAATACCTCCAGCCGTAATTTTTCCTATGTAGACCAGCATTCCATCATCAACGATTTTGCCGGGTATGAGAAATATTATTTTTTAGGCGGCAGTGCCAGCTGGGCCAATATCAGGGGCGTGCTTACCAATAACATTGAAAACCTCCATTTATACGAACAGGATAATTACAAGGCGAAAAAAGTGGATGTATGGGGTATCAGTGATAAAAACCTTTTATTGTCTGCCAACCAAACCCTTTCCCAGGAAAAACATCCTTTTTTTGCGGTAATCCAAACCGCGGATAACCACCGGCCCTATACCATTCCGGAAGAAGACAGAAAGGATTTTACCATTGAGCAGGTACCCAATGAAACCCTGGCCAAATACGGTTTTTCCACGCTTGATGAATTCAATGCGTTCCGGTACACGGATTATTGTTTTCAAAAATTCATGAAAGCGGCCGAAAAAGCACCCTATTTTAAAAACACGATTTTTGTTTTTGTGGGCGACCATGGCATTCCGGGTGACGCAGGTGATATGTTTCCCAAAGCCTGGACCAGTCTGAGTCTGACCGCGGAACATGTTCCCCTGCTGTTTTATTCACCGGCATTGTTAAACGCGAAACGCTATTCCTTTATCGCTTCCCAGGTAGATGTGATGCCGACCATCGCGGGATTATGTAGGATACCCTATTGTAACACCACGCTTGGTAAAGACCTGTTGGATAAGGAACAACTCGCCAAAGATTCGGGAGCCCATAATGTGGCGTTTATCTTTGATCCCAATTTAAAACGCGTGGGTATTTTGCATAAGGATAGTTATTATACCTACGGGCTTCAAAAGGGCACGCCGGAACAATTTTCCAGCATTGTCGATAATAAACCGATTCAACTGACAGATTCCACAAGAACCTATTTTCATAACCT
>JAGWTX010000258.1 GCA_028875955.1 Bacteroidota bacterium
TTCCAGAAACGGAGAGGGATCATAATCACGTGATGCGTCAAACTGGTAAATAAAATCATTCGCATCCAATGAAGCGAAATAACGGTTACGCAGATTGTCCAGCATAGTTTCTGCGGAAGACCTGTCCGGAGCTTTTTTCTGCCATTGCAAAGGACTACTCGTCATAAAGATCAGGGAAGATATTGCACCCATCATACCCAGCCTGGGTTCTTCGGTGTACTCGCCGCCTTTCCAGGCCGGATCCATTTTGATCAGGTCGATGGCCATTTTTCTTTGTATCCGGTTTCTGCCCGCAATGGCAACCGGCAAACTGGCCAATGGCATTAACGCATCCATGAAATCAGGATAGCGGTAACCCCAGACCCAGGTATGCATTCCCCCCATGGACGTGCCCATCACCAAACGAAGATGGTTGATATGCAGGTGTTCGGTGAGTAAGCGATAATCCGCCAGTACCATATCATCATATCCATAGGCCGGAAACCGCATGTGCATACCATCACTCGGTTTACTCGATTTGCCATGACCGATCGCATCGGGTAAAATGATACAATATTTTTCCGCATCCAGTATCTGTCCCGGGCCGAAAAGACCGCCCGCAAACATTTCGCTCAAAAAATTATGCCCGTTACCGGTTGTGCCATGCATGATCAACACAGCATTGGTTACCATACCCGCAGCATTGCGTTTGGGTTTTCCAACCAGGGTATAATGCAGGTTTAGCAGGGGAATCAGTTCCTGATCCTTACACCTAAAATCATGGATGGTATAATCCCCTTCCACCGGTGTGGGATAATGGGTTTGTGCGCGCATCGTAAGGGTCATGCACAAAAGAACCGTCAGCAGATAAATGGCCTGTCTGGTTTTTTTTATATTGGAATACATGGGCAATCAGGTGGGTTATGATAGATTTGTTGACAAAATACAGAAAGCAGCGCAATAATTCACAGATTGTATAAAGCGGAAGCTACATGAAATCACCTCAACTATTTATGCTTTTACTCGGTTGCAAACCCAAAGGCCGACATACCGAACAACACGATATCTTCATGGGTGTTGGTGATGATCTGTCATCATTGTTACCCGATATCCTGCAATTCTGGCCGGGAGACCACAAAATCCATATCGATGCCTGGCGAACAGTAACCGAAGTGGATGGATTTGAAATCTCTATACAGCCAAGGGACGATCAGGAGTCAGTTTCAAAAACAAATCAGCTGTATTTCCTGAATCTGGGTGGTTACCGGGAAGGAGAATTTGATGAATTGCATTACCGCATGCTGGTTGTGGCTCCAGATAAAGCCGCAGCCATTCATAGAGCCAAAAAGACAGCTTTCTTCCAACATACGGGTTTCACTGGCGCCAATGCACATATTGATGACACATACGGGGTGGATGTGGATGATATCTATCTGTTGGAAGATATTTTACCCCCCTTCGTAAAGGAGAAATACAAGATCTGCATCCGCCCGATGGCTGATAAAGCAAAAGACAGCTGGCAACTGGGTTATCTCAAGCTGAGTTCACTTGCAAAATAAGTTTCTGCAACGAACCCGGTTATCCGCTTTCGCTGTTTTTTTTGCAGAAGGTATCAAATGCCTGGGGCAAGGCGTCACAGATATCAGAAGCGATCATACCGGTCTCTCCCTTTTTGTTTTTGGCAAGATCACCTGCATACCCATGGATACAAACACCGATCAGACAGGTTTCCAGCGATGGATAACCCTGAGCCAGCAAAGCGGTCAGTATTCCCGTCAGAACATCCCCGCTGCCCCCTTTTGCCATTCCCGGGTTTCCGGTGTTGTTAAAATAGGATTGCCCTTCCGGCGTGGTAATACAGGTATGGGCACCTTTCAAAATGATATTGACCCTGTATTGTTTTGACAATGCCAACTGTTGCTGATGCCTGTCAAAATCATTGGCCGATTTACCGGCTATCCTTTCAAATTCCTTTGGATGCGGCGTAAGGATGGATCCGGCAGGTACCCATGATAACCATTCCGGATGCATGCCGAGAATGTTCAGGGCATCCGCATCCAATACCATTGGTTTCTTTGCCTGTTGTAGGATCTGGATCAAACAGTTTGCTGTTGGTTCAGAAGTTCCGATACCCGGCCCGATCCCCAGAGAGGTATAGTTAAGGCTGGAAGGAATCCCGGTGATGATATCAGAATGCGCATCAGGGGATGTCATTACTTCCGGCAAAGCAGTCTGCATGATCACATTTCCCGATTGCGGGAGATGAACATTGACCAGACCTGCCCCGCTGCGCAGACAGGCTTTTGCAGCCAAGATCGCTGCGCCCATTTTTCCCAAGGAGCCGGAAATCAGCAATGCATGACCATAGGTTCCCTTGTGAGAAAATTTTTTCCTGGGTTTGATCAATGCCTGGATATATCCCTGCGTGATCACGTGATTCGGGGTTGGTTCCTTTTGTATAAATCCTTCATCCAGACCGATATCCATCACCCACCATTGTCCTGTGCAGGCACCGGAATCGGGAAAGAGAAAGGATAGTTTGGGAAACTGAAAACTCAGGGTATGGTCTGCCTGAAAAATCACGGCATCCTTTCCCGAATCCGCATCAGCCAATAAACCCGTGGGCAGATCAATAGATATTTTAATTGCCGCGCTTGCATTGAGTTCCTGTATCATGGCTGCCAGATTACCCGTCAATGGCCGGGTCAGACCGGTACCCAGCAATGCATCGATACAAATCGTATCTGCTGTCATTTGCGGGAGTTTTCTCGGGGTTTTGATCACATGGAATGCGGCAGCATGCGCCTGGAGCAAAACCTCCCTGGCTTTGAGGCAATCTTCTGAATAGTTTGCGGATAACTGGGTTTGATAAACCGTTACGGGATACCCTGCCTCCAGCAATAACCTGGCAATGACCAGTCCGTCACCCCCATTATTCCCCTGACCCGCAAACAGGCAAACCGGATGTTGGGTTGAATACTTTTTTTTGATCCATTCACAGCAGCTGAGACCCGCCCTTTCCATCAAAGCATAGGAAGATATTTTCTGACGGGCAATCGTTGCCAGATCAGCCTTCCTGATCTGAGCTGCTGACAATACGGGAAGTAACGTTTTCATGATAGGTACTCTAAAGGTACAAATTGTGAGGAACCCTCTTTAGCAGGTCCCATTTACTGGCCCCAGATACGATACACCAGGTAAAGCAGCAAGGTTCCCAATAAAACCAATAGGATGCCGTTCAACCGTTTGCGTTTAATGTATAATAACAAAATGATGCCCGTCAGGGAAATCAAAACCATGAGAACCGCAGAAATATCGATCACCCATGACCAGGTGCTGCCTGTGTCCCTTCCTTTATGCAGGTCATTGATAAATCCGATCCATCCGGCACTGGTTTGGGTAAGTTCAAAGTTGCCTGATACACGGTCGATAAAGATAGCAGCCTCATAGCCCGGTGCCCTGAAAGCCAGGTTTATCTGGTAATCGTCTATTCTGAAATCGCTCACCGCACCTTTTACTGGATAGTTCTTCCTGAAATATTCGACAATGGTTAGTTTGGGAATGGCCAGTGTATCCTTGCTGTTTACCCAACTGCTGTCGAGTTTCCCTTTTGCCTGTGTTGTTTTGACCCCACCCTGGAATTTATCTGCATGATTGAGTGTCAACCCGGTTACCGAAAAAAAAAGGACAATGGTGAAACTGATCATGGAAACATAAATATGTAACCATCTTGAAAATTTGGCGACCCTTCTTTTGAGGACTGTTTTCTGGTTTGTTTTCTCCACTTTCGAATCGTTGTTGCTCCTGGTTATTTTTTCTTGTATACAAGGGTTACTCCGGCTATTTCAACATTACCGGTTAAGCTGGCGGTTTGCGGGGTCTCTGCGAAATTCATTTCCTGACGCATCATCTGATAAGTACCATGTTCACGTGCGGCTTCGATACAGATGGTATACACACCCGGTTTCACATAATTTCCCTTATCATCTTTCCCGTCCCATTTCAGGGTATATTTCCCGGCAGAACGCGTGGCGCTAGAAATGGTGCTCATTGAATTGGCTGTACCGGAATACTGGCCATAACAGGCACTGTACCATGCCCTGAGGTCATGCAACCAACGATCCTTACTATACCAGAGGGAAAGGGTTCTTACCGGTTTTTTATCCTTGTCTTCCACCCATACCGCCACATAGGGTCTTCTGGCAAACCCGGGGATCTGTGCCAGTTCCAGTGAAAGCACGAGTTCGAAATCGGGATTCCATTGCTCTGCTGTCAGGTGCAGGGGTTGTATTTTTTTCTCTGCCGGATTTGCCAGCGATTTCCATCCATCACTTTCGATCCTTTCCCCCTCTTTTGTAATCAGCAAATATTCCGTACCGGGAATCGTGGCAGCAAGAGCAGCGCTTTGTGCGGGTGATAAAATCGTAAAAGCCGTAGCCAATGCACCGGCATCCGTTGCTTTTGGCGAAACCACGGTTGCACTGATGATTGC
>JAGWTX010000259.1 GCA_028875955.1 Bacteroidota bacterium
CGAAATGTTGCATTGTCCTCCCCCACTATTTATTCACAAACGGAAAAATACGGTGTACAGGATGTGGAAAACCCCTTTCTAACCCAACTATGAATGAGCCCTTTTTACTCCCGCTAACCCATCATGGAGAAGAATGGAACCTGAATGCCGAGTTCCAGCCAAGGGGTTATGGTTATGTGATACAGGTAACCGTCCATGACCAGAAAATCCTTTTTGAAAGGGATGAAGAAAATAATTTTCGCGCCATACAAACAAACAGCAATCAATCGGATGCACCTAAACCTGACCCGGTTTTATTGTCGGATATTGCGGCAACCCTGCAGGAACTGTTCAGCTGAAAGACTTACATTTTCATACCCGCCATCGGATTGGCGCCATTCTTGAAAATAAATTCACTGTTCAATAAATAGGCTCCGCTGATCACGACAATATCTTCTTTTTGCAATCCTGATTTTATTTCCACCCATCCCTGGTTTTCCGCACCCAGCGTTACCATCTTATACTGATAGGTATCTTTTGCTTTTTGTACCCAGACCATTGCGCCTTTGGCATCACGCAGCACCGCATCTACCGGTAAACGTAAGGCTTTGTGTTCCTGGTTACTGATAAAAACATAGGCGGGCATCCCCGGTTGTAACCGGTTACCCGGATTGGCAATGCTTACCCGCACCAGATTGATTCGGGTATCGGGATTGATCTCTGGATTTACAAATTCGATATGCCCGCTTACTTCCCGGCCAGGAGCATCCGGGAACTGCACTTTCACCCATGCATTCCGGTCGAGCGAAGCCAGTTGTGAAGCATATACCTGTGCTTCCACCCAAAGGGTTGACAGGTCAGCAAGGGTCACCACGGTCCCTCCCTCGGCAACATAATCGCCTTCCCTTACATTCAATTGGGTCACATAACCGCTGGTGGTGCTATAGAAACTGATCCGGGGTGATGCTTTCCCATTTTTTTGCAGATCAGCAATCTGGTTTTCTGTCATTCCCCATAACAGCAATTTATTTTTCGCGGCCTGTATCAATTGTCCAAAATTCACCATCCCATTTCCCAATACTTTTTGTTTTTCCACCGCCAATAAATATTCCTGTTGTGCATTGTTGAGTTCTTCACTATACAGATCATAGAGTTTTGCGCCACGGCTGACAAAATCGCCGGTGGCTTTGTAATACAACCTATCAACCCTTCCCCTGATACGCGCGCTCACAACCGTTTCTTTTTTCCTGTCAAAATTCACCGTAGCCATGAGTGTCATCTGATCTCCGGAACTGCCGGTGTTAAGACTGTCCACCTGTATATTTCCCAATTGCACCTGCTGGGCGCTTAACCGTATCTCATCCGGTTGCTGTTTCCTGTCTTTCCTAACTGCTGTGAGTTCCATTTTACAGATCGGACATTTACCCGGTTCATTTTCTTTTATCTGCGGGTCCATGGAACAGGTGTAATACACATCCGACTCGGTTGGGGTTTTCCTTTCCTTTTTCAGGCCACAGGACACCATAGCCAGCAAGAATGCCACCCAGAGAATCTTGTTTTTTATCCGTATTGTTTTCATGATCTGCCTATTCTTTGATTTTGATAAAACTTTCACTGTCCATCAGGTATTGTGCATTGGTAGCAACCTGGTCAGCGGGATCAAGTCCATCAACGATCTGTATGGAATCCTTGTATTGCAAACCCGTAACCACTTTATGCGCTTTGAACACATCCGCTTCTTTCCTGAATACCAGTTTTTCCAGGCCCAATGAAATGACGGCTTCCTTTGGCAACCAGAATGCCCGGATCTTATCACCCCGGATGGTGGCTGTAACCTGGCTGCCTACGGGTATTCCCGCACCCGGATTATCGAAATAAACCCGGGCTGTCAATGTCTTGCTGGCAGGTTGGAAAAAGGGTTCAATAAAATTGATCTTTGCCCGGATCTTTTTGCCCGGTGTCGTTTCGGCCACCATTTCCACCTGATCGCCCAGTTTTACCTGACGCTGATTATCTGCATAGATATTGAGAATGGCCCATAACCTGTTTGGGTTAAAAATTGTCAACACCGGCTGCCCTTTCTGCACATACATCCCTTCCTTTAATAACAGATCACGGGTTATTTCCGGTGAGGATCCTCCGGGCATTTCCCCCGTTTTATTAAATGCATCGTGAATATGACCAGTATAATTGCTGTAAACAGGAATCGTATAAAATGTTTTCTGCTCCCGGATAATCTTGTCGATCTGATCCGCTGTTACGCCCAACAATAGTAGTTTTTCCTTTGCAGCCTGGATAAAGGAATGGTTGTCGGGATCGTTCTTAACCAGAAAAAGCAGGTTCTGTTCCGCAGTGAGCAGTTCAGGGCTATAGATATCCATCAGTTTCTGTCCCTTCCGGACTTCCTGAAAAGTATACCGCAGATATAGCTTTTCGATCCTGCCGCTTACATTGGCCGAAACGGTTCCGGTTGCCCTTGTATCATACGCAATGGTACCCAGGGCCTGCACTTCCATCTGCACTTCCTTTTCTGTAAGCGTTGTTACCGGTATGGTAGACAATACATAACTGTCTGTGGGACGTAACAGCGTATTGAGATCGATATCCAATATGGCATCTTCCTGACCACCGAAAGCAATGAGATCCATACCGCAAATCGGGCAACTGCCTGGCGTATCCCTTACGATTTCATGATGCATGGGACAGGTGTAACGGGTCTTTACTTCGGTCTGACTGGTCGACTTTTTCTCATTTTGTTTGCAGGCATTCAAGCCCAACAAAAGAGATGCAACAAGCAGCAGCCTTGTAAAATTTGTTATTAGCTGTTTTTTCATAAAGCGGGTATTTCCAGGATTTTTTCCAATTGGGTTTGCAAAACCAGCAGGTCCTGCAATTGCTGGAGATATTCCAGCTGGGTCGTATGCAAGGATTCCCAGGCATCAAAAAGTGCAAACAACTCTTCGGTATTCTGCTCATAGGCATTCTGCAGGGATTGGAAATTTTTACGCAGGGCCGGGAGGATGGTTTGCTCATACAACCTGCATTGTTTTATTTTCAGCTCCCGCTCCTGCTCGATGCCTGCCGACATCCCTACCGATTCATTCAGGATGGATCTTTTCTGGTTGTCAAGCGCCGTCAGTTTCCATTTGAGGCTTTCCACATTTGCCTTTGCTGCACGGGACGACCATTTGGCCATGGGAATCTTGACCGTTCCCAATAAACTGTACTGCATGGGAGCACCCCCGAATCCGATCATGTTTACAAACTGAACACCAAATACAGGTTTTAGTTTCGCCATTTCCAGATCCTGCTGCAGGTGGTTGACGTTGACTTCCCTTTGCAATGCCTTCAGATCGCTTCGATGCTGAACGAGGTTGCTTGTGTCAAACCATTCCGGCTGATAGGTATGAATTTCATAGCTGGTATCAATATCGAAATCGGTGGCTGTATTCCGGTTCATCATGGTATTCAATGCGATCTTCTTTTGCTGGATATCATTGGCTATGACCAGTTGCTGGTTCTGCACTTCCCCGATGGCCGCTTTCAATTTGTAATACACATTCATTTTGCCAAGTCCGTTTTTGTAACGGAGTTCCGCAGAGCGGATCATGAAATCCAATAGTTTTTCATCATCCGACAGGATCCTTAATTTTTTCTTTAGGACCATCCACTGATAATAGTTTTTTTTGGCTTCCGCTGTCATGAGGTTCAGTAATTCCTTTTTCCTTTCACGGGTAGGTTCGGACAGGGCTGTCAGGTATTTTTCTTCGGCATCCTGTCTTTTTTTATTGGGGAGCATCTGTTCCGCCATCAGCATAAAGGATCCCTTACCCGGTTCACCCGTGCCCGATTTTGCCCAGTATCTGGGGTTATAGGGTGTCATCCAAAGTCCACCCCCTACTTGCGGCGCTTCCCAATTTCTGGCCGACTTAGCCGCCTCCTGCGTTGACCGGATATCCGCATCAAATACTTTAAATGCGGGATTGTCGATCCGGATCGAATCCAGAATTTGCTGCAGGGGTAATCTTTCCTGCGCTCTAAGGGTATTACTGATAAAAAGGATCAACAGACCCAGGCTTAGTTTTCGCATACGTTTCAATTTTATCATCCGCAACAATTTTTGTCATGCTGCACCGGCGGACAGGGTACAGATCCATAAGAACAAAACACACAACAATCACCCGGCTTGGGTTTTAACAACTGACCACAATGGGTACAGGTGTAGAAATAGGTACAGGCATTTTCGGGCATCCTTTCTTTCGAAGTATGCTGACAATGCGGACAGGTGATCAAGGATTCCAATATCGTTTCCATGGGAGTCAATTTTATTTAGTGTTTGGTTTCCATGATATCCAGTTTACCGTTTTTCCGTAACTCATATTCCTTGGTCATTAAAAAAATCAGCGGCGTAACCAGCAGGATATGGGTGGCAGAAGTCAGCACCCCTCCGATCATGGGTAATACAATGGGTTTCATCATATCACT
>JAGWTX010000260.1 GCA_028875955.1 Bacteroidota bacterium
TTTGGCCAGTTGTGCGGGGTTGTTTACTTTCCAGTCTTTCTGCGGAGCCAGGCGAATGCGGGCACCATTGGCACCACCGCGTTTATCGGAACCACGGAATGTCGCGGCAGATGCCCAGGCAGTGGAAACCAACTGAGACACCGTTAAACCTGAAGCCAATATTTGGTTCTTCAGTGATGCGATATCATTTTCATCAATGAGCGGATGGGTAACCGCAGGAATCGGATCCTGCCAGATCAGTGCTTCCTTGGGAACTTCCGGACCCAGGTAACGGGTAATCGGTCCCATATCCCGATGCGTGAGTTTGTACCAGGCACGGGCAAATGCATCCTGGAACGCAGCCGGGTTTTCATAAAAATGCCGGGAAATTTTTTCATACACCGGATCAACGCGCAAAGCCAGATCCGTTGTCAGCATAAAGGGTGCATGTTTTTTGGAAGCATCATGCGCATCCGGAACCGTTCCGGCACCACCGTTATTTTTGGGTTTCCACTGGTGTGCGCCGGCAGGGCTCTTGGTCAGTTCCCATTCAAAACCAAACAGGTTTTCAAAATAGTTATTGCTCCATTTCGTTGGGGTGGTTGTCCAGGCGCCTTCCAGACCGCTGGTGATGGTATCGTCTCCATTCCCTTTTCCAAAAGTATTTTTCCATCCGAGGTTTTGTTGCTCAATACCGGCAGCGGCGGGTTCCGGTCCTACATATTTACCGGGATCGGCCGCACCATGGGTTTTGCCAAATGTATGTCCGCCTGCGATCAGGGCAACCGTCTCTTCATCATTCATCGCCATACGGCCGAATGTCTCGCGGATGTCTCTTGCCGCAGCCAGTGGATCCGGATTACCGTTGGGTCCTTCGGGGTTTACATAGATCAGTCCCATCTGAACAGCGGCCAAAGGATTCTCCAGTTCGCGGTCGCCGGTATAACGCTTATCACCCAGCCATTCTTTTTCCGCACCCCAGTACACATCTTCTTCCGGCTCCCAGACATCTTCACGACCGCCGCCAAAACCAAAAGTCGGGCAACCCATCGATTCAAGGGCGCAGTTACCAGCCAGGATCATCAGATCTGCCCAGGATAATTTTTTACCATATTTCTGTTTGATGGGCCAAAGCAATAAACGGGCTTTGTCCAGGTTGGCATTATCGGGCCAGCTGTTCAAAGGCGCAAAACGCTGGGTTCCCGCACCACCGCCACCACGACCATCGGAAATCCGGTAGGTACCGGCACTATGCCAGGCCATGCGGATAAAGAAGGGTCCGTAATGACCGTAATCTGCCGGCCACCAGTCCTGCGATGTCGTCATCAGGTCGAATATGTCTTTTTTTACCGCCGCCAGATCCAGGCTTTTAAAGGCTTCGGCATAATTAAACGACTCGCCCATCGGGTTCGAGAGCTGGGAATTCTGCCGGAGAATATTCAGTTTTAACTGGTTGGGCCACCAGTCACGGTTCCTGGTACCGCTTCCTGCGCTTTGTTTCAGCGCCCCGCCGTGAAACGGACATTGGGCTGCGCCATTCTGATTCTTGTCTGTATGCATGATTTGTTTTTTTAGTGATCGGATAGCGAATTTATTAAACAAATCTCCAAAAGGTTTATCTATTTAATTGATAAACCCATAGATAAAATCTATCAGTTGTTAACTGGCGGAAGGATCGCCTGAATATTCTCCCTGCGCAATCATCCCTACCGGATACAATGCCGATACTGTTCTCACCTTTCAACAAGACGGTGTTTTATAAAAGGAAGAATGCATTACAAAAGGACCCATCCCTGATCGCATCAGCAGACAGGTTGGACAGGGTTGCACAAAATCCTGTGAAACCGGACAGGTGGTGATGTTAATAACCGGCTGGAAGTATAAGATTAACCGTCAAAGAAGATCCCTTCTCTATCATTCATCGCATCCGGCATCAGTTATCCGTAAAAATGGTAGATACTACCGTGATCCGTATAAGGTTTCACGCCTCTTCTGTTGCCAACTTTGCAGTTGGTGGAACACATACCTTTATATCCGTCATAAAATCAAACCAAGATGCAAAAAAGAATATTGGGCAACAGTGGTCTCGAAGTATCGGCATTAGGCCTGGGTTGTATGGGTTTAAGTTTTGGCTATGGCCCGGTAACCGAAAAACAGCAAGGCATCCAATTAATCCGGGCAGCAGTGGAAGCCGGTGTCACTTTTTTTGATACCGCAGAATGTTACGGGCCCTTTATCAATGAAGAACTGGTGGGGGAAGCATTGGCGCCTTTCCGAGATCAGGTGGTGATCGCTACCAAATTTGGATTTAAGGACGGGGATTCAAAAAAAGGATTGGACAGCAGCCCGGCAAGGATCAGGGCAGTTGCAGAAGCCTCGCTGAAAAGACTCAAAACAGATGTGATTGACCTGTTTTACCAACACCGGGTAGATCCCTCTGTTCCGATGGAGGAGGTGGCCGGTACGGTAAAAGACCTGATTGCAGAAGGGAAAGTGCGGCATTTCGGTTTATCGGAAGCAGGCGTAGACAGCATCCGCAAAGCACATGCCGTTCAACCGGTTGCGGCATTGCAAAGTGAATACTCATTGTGGTGGCGCGAACCCGAAAAAGAGATCCTCCCCACACTGGAAGAATTGGGAATCGGCTTTGTTCCTTTCAGTCCGCTGGGCAAAGGCTTTCTGACCGGGAAGATTGATGAGCATACCACTTTCGATACAACCGATTTCAGGAACATTGTCCCCCGCTTCTCGGAAGAAAACCGGAAAGCCAACCAGCGACTGGTTGACCTGCTGGGTGAGATTGCCCGCCAGAAAGAAGCCACGCCGGCACAAATTGCATTGGCCTGGTTACTGGCACAAAAACCCTGGATCGTCCCCATACCCGGCACAACCCAATTGCATCGCCTCACAGAAAACCTCGGTGCTGCAGACCTTCCCTTATCTGCAGCCGACATCCATGAAATTGACACCGCTTTTGCTGCCATACCCGTACAGGGCGACCGTTACCCGGTACACTTGCAAAAAAGGGTGGGAAAATAAAACACCATACCATGAAAAAACAAAACATAATAGTCGTGATCGGTGCCGGCTCCATTGGCCAGGCGATTGTTCGGCGCATCGGTGCCGGAAAACAGCTTCTGTTGGCCGACCTGCGAAGGGAAAACTGTGAAGCTGCGGCAAAAACACTCCGTGAAGCAGGCTTTGAAGTAAGTACCACATTGGTGGATGTATCCTCAAAAGAATCGGTACAGGCCCTGACCGCCCTGGCTTCAACCATGGGCGATGTGACCGGTCTGATACATGCTGCCGGCGTATCTCCCTCGCAGGCGTCTGCAGCCACCATCCTGAAAGTGGATCTGTACGGAACGGCACTGGTTTTGGATGAATTCGGCAAGATCATTCACGAAGGTGGTGCCGGTGTGGTGATCGCTTCACAATCGGGGCACCGCTTGCCGGCACTGACACCCGGGCAGGACAAAGCCCTTGCCACCACACCCGTTGAAGACCTGTTATCCCTGGATATGCTCCAGCCTGACCAGGTGAAAGATCCGCTGCATGCCTATCAGTTATCAAAAAGGGGTAATTCATTACGCGTAATGGCCGAAGCCGTTCGCTGGGGCAAACGGGGCGCAAGGATCAATACCATTAGTCCGGGAATCATTATTACACCACTTGCCAAAGATGAATTGTCAGGACCGAGAGGCGATGGCTATCGCCGGATGATCGAATTATCCGCAGCAGGCCGGGCAGGTACTCCCGATGAAGTTGGAACCCTGGGTGCCCTGCTGATGGGACCGGATGGCGCATTTATTACCGGAAGTGATTTCCTCATGGATGGCGGAGTAACCGCTGCCTATTGGTATGGAGAACTGGCACCCGCTTCAAACTAGGATTGGCTGATTTTTTTTGAGAAGGATTGGAATTTACCATCCCGGATGAAGACTCCCCTATTTCAGGGGAAAATCCTTGTTTCCCAAAACATAAATCCCTTAGCGTTGTTTATCCTGTATCGAAAAGGCTGTTACCATAATTTTCCCGCACCAGTTGTTTCAAAACCATCCGGCCCTGCAAAAAGACCGGACCGTTTACTTATTGGAAGAAAACTTGTTTTTCAGGCAATACCCCTTTCACCAGCAGAAACTGGTGCTGCACAGGGCCAGCATGAAGTTTTATGAAGAATGGTTACAAAAAAACAACTACCCGGTCAGGTATATAGAAACAACCGCAGTGGAAAATGATTGCAGACGCTTGGTGCAGCAGCTGGCAGAACAAAACACAAAGGAGATCCATATAGCCGAAGTGGCAGACAACTGGTTACAGAAAAGAATGGAGCAAGCCTGCAGCCAGAATCACATCAGATTATTCCAATACGACAGTCCCAATTTTTTACATACACCCCAGAGCCTCCGGGAATATTTCGATAAAAAGAAAACCTATTTCCAAACCGATTTTTATACC
>JAGWTX010000261.1 GCA_028875955.1 Bacteroidota bacterium
AGCATACTACCCGAAACATCGAGCCTGTGGGTATTTTTTTTATGAGCCGATACTGGTATCTGATTGCCTGGTGTACCCTGCGAAAAGATTATCGGACATTTCGCACGGATAATATCAGGAAACTGACCCTTACCGAAAAGCCATTTCAAAGGATCCATCCTTCTTTACAGACATTTTTATCAAAATTTTCCAAAGAAAAAGAGCTTCATACCATTATTCTTCTTGTTGATAAAAATGTCGTCCGCTTTCTGGGTGAACAGAAATACTACAATGGGTTTGTTTCCCAAAAAGAAAAGGGTGATCAGCTGGAGATGACCTTTCTGACTGAATCACTGCTAGGTTTTGCCAGGTGGTACCTGCTTTTTGGAGAGTGGGCTGAGATCATCACACCGGATTCACTGAAAGTTCTTGTGAAGAACCAACTAAAAAAACTGGGTGAAAAATTAAAATATTGAATGGCTGCTGACATAGGGCTGTCACAAGCTGCCGTTTTCTTTGTGTAATCATCAAAAAAAACAATTATGATTACCTGTAAAGAATTTCTGGCTGAACTGGAAAAAGAAGCCCTTACCACCCGCAAAATGCTTTCCATTATCCCGGATGGGAAATATGATTGGCAACCGCATCCCAGAAGTATGCCGTTAGGGAAATTGGCCACGCATATCGCCGAACTTCCCACCTGGGTGAATATGGTATTTGTCACCACGGAACTCGACTTTGCCACAACGCCTTATGTACCCAGGGAGATCAGTGATACAAAATCATTGATGAACTATTTTGAAGAAAACCTGCTGATCGGGAGAAAAGCCCTGACTGAAGCAAACGATGAAGTGCTCGGCGAAACCTGGACACTTCGAAATGGAGAACAGATCATCAGCCAGCGATCGAAATCCGATGTTATCCGGATGACTTTTAACCAGATCACCCATCACAGGGCGCAATTGGGCGTTTACCTGCGTTTATTAAACATCCCCATACCAGGCAGTTATGGCCCCAGTGCGGACGATGCCGGTTTTTAAATGAGATCCTGCCGATCATACAAATGGATGGATCGGCAGGATTTTTATCCTATTCTAAACAGAAAATAATGGTCCAGGTTTTTTGTACTACCGTAAAAAGCAGAGAGGACGTGATCAAAATAAAACCCTTTCTTGATAAACAGTTAACCCCTGCCAGCTGGAATTTTGATCTGTCGGATTGTGATCATATTCTGCGTGTGGTTGCATCTGAGGATCTTTCGCAAAAAGTGATATCGGTTTTGCAGCAATATGGTTATTCCTGCAGGGAACTTGAATAAGGATTAACGCCTGCTGGCTATCAAAAGGTTCAGGTCTGTAAATTTCAGATCAAAGCGCTGGCTGATATAGAAATCCGTAAGTGCGCCTTTGAACATATAGATCCCTTCCCGGAGATTGAATTTATGCCAGATCATTTCTTCCAGCCCGCCCTCATCGCTGATATCCAGGATCAGGGGCATCAGCACATTACTGATGGCCTGGCTGGCGGTTCTGGCAAAACCACTGGGAATATTGGGTACACAATAATGGATCACATCATGTTTCAGGAAAGTGGGTTCCTCGTAAGAAGTTAGTTCACTGGTTTCAAAACAACCACCCCGGTCAATGGCCACATCGATAATGATACTGCCGGGCCGCATGGCAGCCACCATATCTTCCGTAACCACCACAGGCGCCCTTCCATATTCATTACTCAATGCGCCGACAGCCACTTCACAGGTCTTTAACTGCTTGGATAATATCCGGGGTTCCAATACACTGGTCCAGATCCGCTGACCCAGGTTGTTCTGCAATTGTTTCAGCCGGTATACATTGTTGTCAAAAACCTTTACGGAAGCTCCGAGCGCCAGCGCATTTCTGGTGGCAAATTCACCTACGATACCCGCGCCGATGATGACAACCTTTGTAGGCGGTATACCGCTGATTCCTCCCAGTAATACGCCTTTCCCTTTATTAAAACTGCTCAGGTACTGGCCCGCTATCAGCATAACGGCACTTCCCGCGATCTCACTCATGCTTCGAACTATGGGATAGGTACCACTGTCATCCTTGAAGTTTTCAAAACTCAGGGCTGTGATCCGCTTTTCCATCATCTTCTCTATGTACTCCTTTTTCAAAGCCGAAAGATGTATGGGCGAAACAATGGTCTGGTTCTGTTGCAACAATGGCATATCCTCTTCCACAGGGGGGGCGCTTTTTACCAGGATGGGGCATTTGAAGATCTCATTCCTGTCATAAACGATCCGGGCCCCCGCTTCTGCATAATCCTTATCGGAAAAATGACTGCCGATGCCGGCTTTGTGTTCCACCGCTACCTGGTTGCCATTGGCCACGAGCACACCCACCGCGTCAGGGGTGAGGGCAATCCTGTTTTCCTGAAAGGCAATTTCCTTAGGTATGCCGATATGGAGTTTGGCACCCTGCGGCTTTACATCCAACACTTCTTCCAGTGTTTCGTACGTAAAAGAGGTACTGATTGAAGGTTTGGTTGCCATTTTGGGTAAGGTTGGGAAATAATATTTTGTATGCTAAAATTAATCCATTTAAAGGAGAATAAAGTTGGAGAGTTCCTATCCGCCATCACCGGTAAACAGCCGACGGGTATTTTCATCCAATGCTTCCAAATGAATATGAAAACTGTCGTCCGGAAGCAAACCGGGGGCATTTTCAGGCCATTCAATCAAACAGAGGTCGCCACTCAGCAGACTGTCTTCCACACCCGCATTTACAGCTTCTTCGGCACTTTTTAACCGATACCAGTCCATATGAAAAATGGTCTTCCCCTGAACTGTCCGATATTCATTGATGATGGCAAAAGTAGGACTGCTAACCCCGGATTCAACACCCAGTTCTTCACAGAGTGCATGGATAAATGTGGTTTTTCCGGTACCCATTTCCGCATGAAAAGCCCAGATTTTTTGCCGCTGACCCTCTTTCCATAAAGCCTTTGCTACGGAACGGATCTGATCCAGTGTAAAGATTGCATCCATGTGGCAAAGATAAGTGACCCGGCAGCATGGATTTGAAACCATGCTGTATTTATAATTCGCATTTCGACAATTCGCCCCTTGCACATTTCTTACCTTTACACAACTATTAAAACGTATACGGTAATGGAAAAAGTGACCTGGAAAGTTGAAGGAATGAGTTGTACCAATTGTGCCCTGACGATTGATAAATATCTGCAGGGTAAGGGTCTGCAGGAGGTAAAAGTGGATTTCCTGGGGGGCGATGTGAGTTTTGTTGCCGAATCCCCCATTCCCAAACAGGATCTCGCCAAAGGGATTGAGGGCCTGGGATATCATGTTATCACAGGAGATGAAAAAGTTGCCAAAAAAGACAAACGAATCTTTAAGAACCATTTTCAGCGTTTTCTTTTCTGCCTGGTATTTACGGCACCGCTGATGCTGCATATGCTGCCCGGTTTGCATTTCCATATTTTGATGGACCCTTATGTTCAGATTGCACTAACCCTCCCGGTTTTTATCGTGGGTATGGATTTTTTCGGCCGCAGTGCCCTGAAAAGTATTTTTAAAGGCATCCCCAATATGAATGTATTGATCGCATTGGGTGCTGTGGCGGCTTTTGGGTATAGCCTATATGGCACAATCATAGGGGAAGCACAGCAATACATGTTCTATGAAACCACCTGTACCATACTGACACTGGTTTTTTTAGGCAACTGGATGGAAGACAAATCGGTACAGACAACACAGGCTGCCTTGAAAAAACTGGCAGTCAGTCAGAAGGTCATGGCCAATATGATCGCTTATGACGACCAGCACCAGGAGCATATTTTTCCGGTGGAAAGCAGTCACTTGAAAGTGGGTGACCTGATCCTTATCAAGGCCGGGGAAACCATACCCATGGATTCAAAAGTGCTCTGGGGTGAGGCGAATGTGAATGAAGCCATTATCAGTGGGGAGAGTGCCCCTGTTTCCAAAACCATTCATGATAAAATAATCGGGGGAAGCATACTGGAAACCGGAACCCTGAAAGCCTATGTAACCGCAGTGGGAGAAGATACCGTACTGGCCAATATTCTGAAACTGGTAAAAGAAGCCCAGACCGAAAAACCACCCATCCAACAAATGGCTGATAAGATCAGCGCCATATTTGTTCCGGCAGTGGTCAGCATCGCATTGATCACATTTCTGCTGAATTATTTTGCCGGCCACCATAGTTTCAGTACTAGTTTGTTAAGATCCATTGCTGTATTGGTTATCTCCTGCCCCTGCGCCATGGGCCTGGCTACACCAGCCGCCATTGCTGTAGGATTGGGAAGGGCCGCCAGAAACGGGGTTCTTTTTAAGAATGCAAAAAGCCTTGAAATTTTCAAGAGTATCCGCCAGGTGGTTTTTGACAAAACCGGAACCCTTACCACCGGACAATTCAGCATCACGGATTTTTCGGTTGC
>JAGWTX010000262.1 GCA_028875955.1 Bacteroidota bacterium
CATCCATACTGGGTCCGTAGGCAAACCGATTGGTACTGGCCAGCAAAACGCCTTCCGCGTGTATATTAAGTTCTACATTGGACCGTAGCCGGATAACCCCCGAAACAAAACGGCCTCTCGGAATTTCCACCACTCCGCCTCCCCTGTCATGCACTTCATCAATTGTTTTTTGAATCACAAAGGCGTTGTCTCTATAACCATCCGGAACGGCACCTCTCTCCGTAACAGACAGGTGAACCCCCTGTGATTGTAAAACAGAGGTTCCCATCAGGGAAAACAAACCTAACAAAAGCATTTTTTTCATGACTATCACTTATCGATTAGCAAAGAATGGAAGCCGGAACCATTTTATGGGTTTCTCATTGGGAAACAGTCGACTCCCGTATCATGCATGGCCCCTAAAAGAAAATAAATATACTATTTGTTGCGCCAATTGAATTTCCACCTGCCGTTTATGTAAACCCTGCTTAACACAACCTTTCGCATCAGTAATTATTGCTGAAACTGATGATAGCCCATCGGGCTCTTCGTTGTCTTTCCTGTATTCTTTAATCAGGTTCCCTCCGAATTTCGACAGGTTTACACTAAATCTGCCTGTTCCCGGTTTAATTTTCGCTTAATAATCATCCGGTGCGAAAACGTATGAGGGGCATTCTGTATCTTACTGCAAACGCCTCTATGTATCTTACGCCCATAGTAGATGCCATCAAACTGGCATGTACACCTAAATCCTTACGCCCCATAACCGGGTATGCTGATTATTTTTTGCACAAATCCGGATTAGAAGTCGGCGGGCCGAGTAAACTCTTCAAAAAACAATTGCCCCTCTACAAATGCATTGCACATCTGGACGGATGTAATTTCAGCATGCATACGGTTTGGGAAGGACAGATACTGGAAGGCAATCATTACCGGTATTATCCCAACAAAACCGGTTATCAATATATTTCTGAAGCAAGCCATCTGGAAAAGATAGGATCCGAAACCTATGATTTTGTTTTGTCTTGTCACTGTTTGGAACATTGTGCCAATCCGATAAAGACGGTGGAAGAGTGGTGCAGGGTGGTAAAGAAAGGAGGGTATCTTCTGATCGTGGTTCCGCATCCCGAATTTACTTTTGACCATAACCGCCCCATCACCGGATTCAACCACCTGCTGGAAGATTACCGGAACCAGGTTGGCGAGGATGACCTGACACATTTGAATGAGATCATCGAAAAACATGATTTAAAAATGGATATTCCTGCCGGAACAAAGGAATCCTTTACTGAGCGATCCAGGAACAATTTTCAGAACCGCTGTCTTCACCAACATGTTTTTGATTTTTCGCTGCTGGCTGAAATCTTTGATTTTCTGCAAATCGAGATCATCCGGAAAGATTTTATCAAACCCTACCACCAGGTAATCTTAGGCCGGAAAAAATAAACCCATCCCCTCCAGAGTGTTTTCTCTTTTGGATACCAGGAAATATTCATGCCAATTTATAGGAAGAACCAAAGGGTTTTTCCTATTTTGAAAGACAATCTATTATATGAAAACATATTCAGCTGCATGCAAGCTTTGTTTTGGCCTCATTTGCGTATTTATTTTGAATACGGGTTGGGGACAGGAAACCCGTTTGTTAAGACAACCCAATATCAGCAATACCCAAATCGCGTTTATCTACGGGGGCGATGTTTGGGTTGTGGGTAAGAATGGTGGCGAAGCAAAAAGGATAACCAGTACGGCTGCCGTGGAAAGCGACCCGCATTTTTCTCCGGATGGCAATTTTATCGCATTCACTTCTAACCGGGCAGGCAGTCCTTCTGTTTATGTAGTATCTGCCAACGGTGGCATACCCACCAGAATCACCTGGTATCCCGCACCCTCCTATGCCAGAGGCTGGTCAGCAGACGGGCAGAAAATTGTTTATGCATCCTCTCGTGAATCTGCCCCTACCGGTTTTTGCCGGTTATGGACGGTATCAAAAGAAGGCGGCCCATCCACTTTATTACCCGCTCCCTGGGGCTATGATGGCGAATTGTCTGCAGACGGGAAAAAACTGGTGGTTGACCGGGTAACCAGATGGGACAGTGAATTCAGGCATTACCGGGGAGGACAGAATACACCTATTCAGATCCTTGACCTGGCTTCGCTTTCTGAAACGGCTATCCCGAATGCCAATACCACAGATATCCATCCAAACTGGATGGGCAATGAAATTTATTTTTTATCTGACCGTGCATTTATCATGAATGTCTGGTCATACAATCCAGCAAACGGTGCACTCAAAGAAGTGACAAGTTTTGATAAAGGAGATGTCAAATGGTTATCCGGTAACGGGAAAGAGCTGGTATTCGAGCACAATGGCTCTATCCATGTTTTAGATCCGGCAACCGGCAAAAGCAAACAGGTAAACATTCATGTATCCGGTGATTTCCCCTGGTCGGAAACCAAATGGGAAACGGTTACAGCCAGTGCCGAAAATGCAACCTTATCCCCCAGTGGCAAAAGAATCATCCTGGAAGCCAGGGGAGATATTTTTACCGTGCCCGTTGAAAACGGTGATGTAAGAAATATTACCCAAAGTTCAGATGCAGCAGATAGAAGACCGGTATGGTCGCCTGATGGAAAACACATTGCCTGGTTCTCAGACAAGGGAGGTGTTTCCTATGCATTGTATATTACAGATCAGGAAGGCAAGGGCACCCCTCAAAAAATTGATATCGGTGAATCCGCTTTGGGTTGGAATCCTGTCTGGTCGCCGGACAGTAAGTATATCGCTTTTGTGGATAATAAGGTCCGCATACAGGTTATCGAAATTGCAACCGGTAAAATTACCACGGCAGATATTGGGGGAGCAAATATTGAAAGATCCAATATGGCTGTGAGTTGGTCACCTGATTCCAAATGGCTTTCCTATACAAAAACAGCCCCGAATAATTTCAGACAGATTACCGTATGGTCGATGGAGTCCGGGAAAGCAACGGCCATCAGCAATCCGATGGCAGATGCGATAGAACCTGCCTGGGATAAGAGCGGCCGGTATCTTTATTTTTTAGCCAGCACCAATCTTGCCCTGGGTTCGGGCTGGGCCAATACCAGTTCCATGCAGGCCAGACCCAGTTTTGGGGGATATATGATCCTGTTGCGCAACAATGATCCCAACCCTTTCCCTTTAAAAAGCGATGAGGAACCCGACAGCACAAAATCGGTTGCCAAACCAAAAGACAGTGCCGGCAGTAAAATGGTTCGGATAGATTTTGATAACCTGGATCGAAGAACGCTGGCACTTCCGATACCGGCAGCAGAATATTCAAAACTGGTAAGTGGACCGAAGGGAACGATTTTTTTATTAAAGGAATCCGGTATCGTCAGGTTTACGGTTGCCACGAAAAAAACCGAGGATTTTGTAAAAACGGCATCCGATATGGTTGTGTCGGATAATGGAGAAAAGATGCTGATCAGGTCCGGTATGAACTGGCAGGTGGTATCCACTGCAAAAATACCCGGACCGGGAGAAGGCAAGGTGGACATGACTTTGCGGATGGAACTAAACCGTTTGCAGGAGTGGAAGCAGATTTTTACAGAAGCATACCGATATGAAAGGGATTATTTCTATGATAAAAACCTACACGGCAGAGACTGGAAAGAAGTGTGGGAGGAATATGCACCCCTGATCCCTTTTATCAGGCACAGAAGCGATCTTACCTATTTACTGGATCAATTGGGAGGAGAATTATCGGTCGGACATAGTTTTGTAGGCGGCGGTGATTTCCCAAAAGTTGATATCTCCCTGGTGGGTGTATTGGGTGCGGATCTGGTAATTTCAAACGGCAAATGGCAGATCAAACATATTTATACAACGGAAAGCTGGAACCCCGGTCTCGCTGCACCACTTGCCGTTCCGGATCTGAAAGTGGCCGAAGGCGATTATATACTGGAAATCGATGGCAAAGCTTTGAATGCCTCTATGGATCCCTATGCACTTTTGGATGGAAAGGCAAAAATGCAGACCCGTCTGTTAATCAATCATCAACCCGATAGGGAAGGTGCCTGGACGATTACGGTGGAACCTGCAGAAAATGAGAATGCCCTGCGCCAAAGAGCCTGGGTGGAAAATAACCGAAGAAAGGTTGACGAATTATCGCATGGCAAACTGGGCTATGTATGGGTACCCAATACCGGAGGCCCGGGATTTGTTTCCTTTAACAGATATTATTTTGCACAACAGGATAAAGCTGGTGCCGTTATTGATGAACGATTCAACGGAGGTGGCTTACTGGATGATTATATGGTTGACCTGATGGTCAGAAGATTGCGGGCCGCAGCCACCAATGAAGTTCCGGGGGGCAGACCTTTCAAACTTCCTTCAGGCATTCTCGGACCCAAGGTTTTACTGATCAATGAATTGGCCGGTTCGGGGGGAGATTTCTTCCCCTGGGTATTCAA
>JAGWTX010000263.1 GCA_028875955.1 Bacteroidota bacterium
TTTCTTCCGATAACCTGTTGTTTATCAAAAACCCCACCGGTCAGGTACGAAAGATGCCATACTTTCTGGTTTTCAAATATGGCCCCGATAAAGAAATTGGGGGCGATCTTCCGCAAAAGGTGCAGGTAAATGTAGTACTGCTGGTACTTATAGGGTTCTACGGCAGATTCCGGGCTTTGGTTACCCAGTCCCCAGAATTTATCGGGAAAGGAACTATAAGAGAACTGTTCGTTGAGTATATATAATTCTTTTTTGAAATACTGGGAGCCGTTTATAGCGGTAACCAATTGTTTTTTTGTGGAATACAATACTAAGGCCTGTAGATTTGACGTTCTAGTATTTGTGTCTTTACGCGCGGGCCGGAAAGTCAGGGAACCGACGGCACCAAAAGAAAATCCGGTTTCAATGGAACTGGAGATTACCGGGAAAATGAGTAAATGTTTGGGTTTTATACTGTCTTTTTGGGAAAAAACAGGGCAAAACCCGCCAAAAACAATTGAAATCAAACAAAAAGATCGGACAAGCATTTGGGGGTATATCGTTTTAAAAGCTGTAATTTAACCTCTTATCCGATAACTGGTAAAAAACTCTGTATAAAATGCTTAGATTTGCTGGCTTTTTATGCATACAAGTTTACAATTTTGTAATAATTAATTAACATTACACTACTAACATAAACGCAATAGAGTTAAGAATGAAAAAATGGGAAAGTCATTTTCAATTGGGTGATACTATCAGCGCGGAGCAACTCGAGTTTTTTGATAAGCACGGTGTAATTGTATTCAGGAATTTTATCAGTAAAGAGAAAGTAGCTGAATACCTTAATGAACTAAAACGCATCGAAAGCAACTGGCTGGAGGAGAAGCGTGACAAGGTAAATGGCATCCCGCTTAAATTTGGTAAAGATGAACATGGTCATAAAACAATTCAGCGTTTATGTTTCAGTTCCTTATATAGCGATGCCCTGCACCAATTACTGGAAGAACCCCGCTTAAAAGCGCTGATGGCTTTTTTACATCCCTATGAAGGCAGGATTGCCGAGAACGAGAAGGATGGATTGGTCATCAATAATTACATCAATACCCCCAACAGCACTTTTACCCAAATGGGCTGGCACACGGATTCTCCCAGGGACTTGTTTCTGGGTCAGAAAATCATGCCTATGTTGAATGTGGGAATCCATCTGGACGACTGTCCTTTTGAAAATGGAGGCTTGCGGGTATTACCGGGCACACACAGGCAAAACATGCTGAAACTTTTATTCGGCAAAAAATACTTCATCGATAACAATGATGATGAGCGTGAAGTGGGTTTTGACATGCATGCCGGAGATTTATCGGTCCATGATGGCCGCTTATGGCACAGGGTGAAACAATCCCCAAAGTTTGGAGAAGAAAGCCGCAGAAGAGTCATGTATGTGCCGCTGGTTACCGGAAAATACAAACCAAAAAATGAAAATAGTAAAACACCTTTTTACCATCGATTCACAGGAAAGGTTCACCATTAATCGTTATACCCTTAAGAATACTATTAAAAAAGGTCAACCATGTTGACCTTTTTTAATAAATAAGCCCATACAACATGTCATATGCTATCATAACAGGCGCCAGCAAAGGAATCGGAAAAGCCATCGCGGAAGAACTGGCTGCCAGAAAAATAAACCTGATCCTGATCGCGCGGTCTGAGCCGCTTTTACAACAAATCGCCACTGACCTTACAAAAAGGTATGGAGTACTGACTGATATTTTCCCTATTGACCTGGCGCTGCCGGATGCGCCGGAACAAATCGCATCCTGGATAAAGGAAAAAGGGTATGCAATCAATATCCTGATCAATAATGCGGGTTACGGGTTAAGCGGGTCTTTTGAACGATATGATGCGGCTGCCCATGCAGACATGATGCAGGTAAACATGACCACCCCCGTGGCTTTGACCAGGTTATTGCTTTCCGAACTCAAAAGCCATCCGAAAAGTTATGTCCTCAATATTGCCAGCGCAGCTGCTTACCAAGCCGTACCCGGTCTGACCGCCTATGCTGCCAGTAAATCCTTTCTGGTTAGCTTCAGCAGGGGATTGCGATATGAACTCCGTAATTCCAATATTTCTGTAACCGTGGTTAGTCCCGGCGGAACCGATTCGGATTTTGCCAATCGGGCCCAGGTCAGTGAAAAAGCTGTGAAAGCCGGAGAAAAATTAAATATGACGGCGGAAGCCGTTGCCAAACAGGCCGTGGATGCCATGTTTGCCCAAAAAACCGAAATCATAACCGGTTTTGTCAATAAACTGGGGGCTTTTCTTGTCTGGTTATTGCCCAAAAAACTGGCAGAAAAAATGGCATCGGGTATCTATAGCCAGGAATAATTCCAGAATCAAAGTCTTTGGTTTTGTCAATTCTCTCCAAGACATTATATTTGCAGCCCCAAAGGGGAATGGCTGCGTAGCTCAACTGAATAGAGCATCCCGCTGCAGAGCGGGAAGGTTTCATGGTTTGAAACTGACGCATTTTGAAAATATGGCTGCGTAGCTCAACTGAATAGAGCATCCCGCTGCAGAGCGGGAAGGTTTCATGGTTTGAAACTGACGCATTTTGAAAATATGGCTGCGTAGCTCAACTGAATAGAGCATCCCGCTGTAGAGCGGGAAGGTTTCATGGTTTGAAACTGACGCATTTTGAAAATATGGCTGCGTAGCTCAACTGAATAGAGCATCTGACTACGGATCAGAAGGTTTCAGGTTTGAATCCTGACGCGGTCACAACAAAAGCCTCACAGAATTGTGGGGCTTTTTTATGCCCATACTCCTGCATTATGATTCATTTCATTTAAAATAGTTATATGGCTGCGTTGCACAACTGAATAAGCATCTCGCCAGCGGCGGTAAGGTTTCAGGTTTGAATGCCTACTCGATCAAAAAATAAGGATACAATGGATTTTTTTACATACCCCCTAATTCACTTCCAGTTCATCCTTTGTTTTCATTTGTGGAAATTGGCCATGCGGTTCTGACTGGTACCAGAAAACGGTGGATGCAATATCATCCTGAAGGGGTAAATACCTTCCTTCGCTTCTCCAGCCCAGATCCTGGATGGTTACACGCAGATTTTTTTCAAAACGGATCGGATCGGTGATATGCCAGCGATACATGCCAAATCGTTGTTGTACCTCATAATGTCCATCTCCCCGAATTACCTGGTGTAATCCCGCATAAGGCGTACAGAATTCCGTGTAATTGGTTTCCATAGCCCCTGCCGCATTTTTCTTTTTGGTATCAAAGTCGTAAGAGCCACAGAAATAATCTTCCGTACCGGTTCCGCAGATCGTCGGATATTGACCATCATCATCTATGAAAAATTTGATCTCTCCTTCACCCCACCAGCGGTTATTGTGCACACCCCATGCAAGGTAGGTACCCACATATTGCCCCTTGCCCGTTACGCTATCCAACAAAACGACATCCTTTTGATAGGGATTGGGATTGATCCGCCTGTATTGTGCATGAAAATAGCCGGCATCTGCGGAGACTTCCTTTAATTCGTAATTAACCGTATAATAAAGCACCATATCCCGCTGATCGATGTTTTCCATGGTGATCCTGCATTTTTTCCGGAAAGGCATTGGCCAGTAGCAGTTAAAGGCACTGCCGGGGTTTACGCAAACCGCCAGGGATTGCAATGGCGCATATTGACCCCAGCCCATGCCAAAAAAATCCCCCACGGGTACTTCCACTGATGGTTTCTCCTCCCCATCCCAATAAAAACGGAGAATGGAATAACGCCAGTTGCCGGACGGGGTCATCCAGATATGGTTGATCACACCCGAAGAATCGATTTCAGCAATCGTAAATGTGCTGTGCGCCCTGATGACCACCGAGGGTGACAATTTCCAGGGAGCGCCCAATTCCCTTGCTGCATTTGAACCGGTTCCGGAGGTAGCCATACCCCCTTTCCCCTTCTCCCCTTTAAAATTCTCCGGCGATATCGAACGGGTTTTACCCTGGGTGATCTGATAGAGATTTCCGAGTCCGGTCTGCAGCTGCCCAAATGCGGCTATAGACACCATACTGAAAAGCAGTAGTCCTATTTTTTTCATACAGCGAATTTTATGAATCGTTTAGCTGCATTTAATTTACCGGTTTTATCCGGTATAGCATACAAAAGGCCCGGCAAAATTTGCCGGACCTTTGTATTTAATCGGGGGAAACAGAGGATATGTCTTCTATACCTATCCCCTGCCTTTGATCAGCTGTATTACTTTTCGTTTGGTACCCTGCATCATTTCTGCAAAGTAAGTACCGCTGCTGTAGTTATGTCCGATCTGTATCGTGCTGTTCGAGCCGATCTTTGATTTCGCATCCACTACCCTGCCGCTTGCATCCATCACACGCATGTTCACCGGTGTACTGTATTTGCTCT
>JAGWTX010000264.1 GCA_028875955.1 Bacteroidota bacterium
TTTACTCACACAGGGATTAAAAACCCTGGAACTGCGGATGGAAAGACATTGTTCCAATGCAGCAAAAGTTGCCGATTACCTGGCCGCACATCCTGCCATTGGCCATGTAAATTATACCGGGCTGAGCAGTCATCCCGATTTTTCCGTTGCCAAAAAACAGATGAGACATCCGGGTGCCCTGATGAGTTATGAATTGAAAGGAGGACTGGATGCGGGCAGGCGTTTTATTGATGCTTTACAGATGTGCGTGAGAGCCGTATCCTTAGGAACCCTCGACACTTTGGTATCCCATCCTGCCACGATGAGTCATGCCGGTTTACCCAGGGAAGAAAGGATCCAATATGGCATCACCGATGGATTGATCCGGATGAGTGTGGGCATAGAAAATATAGAAGACATTCTTGCAGATTTGGAGCAGGCATTGGAGAAAGCGTGAGTGGTGAGGGGTGAATTGTGAATAGGGAGTATGTAAGTGAGTACTTCCTTATTTAACCTACTGCTCACGATATATTACTGACTACTGACTACTCACTACTAAACTATTACAAAACACAATTCATCATTTACAAAAAGTTTTCTCAGGACATATGGAAATACAAATTAGAAGAGCTGAAAAAAAAGACTGTGCCCGATTATTGGAACTGATCCAGGAACTGGCCGATTATGAAAAAGCACCGGAGGAAGTGACTGTAACACTGGATCACTTTGAAAAAAGTGGTTTTGGTGAAAACCCGGTCTGGTGGGCATTTGTAGCCGAAATAAACGGAAGGGTGGAAGGGTTTGCCCTGTATTATATCCGTTACAGCACCTGGAAGGGACAATGTTTATATCTCGAAGATTTTCTGGTAACCGAAAAATTACGTGGACAGGGGGCCGGAAAATTATTGTTCGACAGGATCATTGAAGAAGCCAAAGAAAAAGGGTTTACCAGAATGGTTTGGCAGGTATTGGAATGGAATGAACCCGCTATCAATTTCTACAAAAAGTACAATGCCACACTGGATCCGGAATGGGTAAACGGGATCCTGGATTTCTAATCAGATCAGCAGAAAATTCCGATCAATCCACAAAAAAAATGGATAAGAGAATCTATCTGCATTGATATACTCTTATCCATCTTACGAGGATTTTCATGTATCAATTCACACCCTCTACGATTGCTTCCCTGTGAATTTTCTGCACCAGGCCCTGTAACACTTTTCCAGGACCGCATTCAGTAAACCGGCTACCTCCATCTGCCACCATGGCCTGTACACTTTGTGTCCAGCGAACGGCACCTGTTAACTGATCAATGAGGTTCTGTTTGATTTCGGCAGTATCCGTTACCGCTCTCGCAACCACATTTTGATACACGGGACAAGTTGCCGTATGAAAAGTAGTGGCTTCAATTGCAGCAGCCAATTCTACTTTTGCAGGTACCATTAATGGGGAGTGAAAAGCACCTCCGACAGGCAATACCAAAGCACGTTTGGCTCCCGCTGCTTTCATTCGTTCACAGGCTATTTCAATGCCTTTTACAGAGCCACTGATCACCAACTGTCCGGGACAATTGTAATTGGCGGCCACTACCACTTCGCCGGTCTCTGCCATTACAGCGGCACAGATCTCTTCTACTTTTTCATCAGCTAATGCCAAAACGGCCGCCATGGTAGAAGGCTGGATCTCGCAGGCTTTCTGCATGGCTTTGGCACGGATACTTACCAATCGCAAAGCATCTTCAAAAGCCAGCACACCATTGGCCACCAGGGCAGAAAATTCGCCCAGTGAATGTCCGGCAACCATATCCGGTTTTGCATTTTCAATAGTCGTGAACGCTGCTATCGAATGCAGAAAAACGGCGGGCTGGGTAATATTGGTTTGTTTCAAAGCTTCATCCGTACCCTCAAACATCACATCACTGATGCGGAATCCCAGGATTTCATTGGCTTTTTCAAAAAGCGCTTTTGCAGCGGGATTCGCTTCCGCTAAAGACTTTCCCATTCCGGGAAACTGTGATCCCTGACCGGGAAAAACATAGGCATGTTTCATAGACGAGCTTTGCAGCAAAAATATTGATAAATCAAGGATACCCAAATAAAATTGCCGAAGACGATCCGGTTAACAGAAGGTTCTGCAACCCGAAAATCTCCGGCAATAAAATCCATTCAATAAATTAATCCAGGGTCTTGGAAATGAGTTTCAGGAATTCACTTCTTGTGGTATTTTTCAGAAACTCCCCATCAAAGGAAGAAGTGGTGGTCACCGAATTCTGCTTACCTACCCCTCGCATCATCATACACAGGTGTTTGGCTTCAATCACCACTGCCACACCCAAAGGGTTCAATGCTTCCTTAATGGCGTTTAATATCTGGGTGGTTAATCTTTCCTGCACCTGTAACCTGCGTGAATACACATCCACCACACGGGCCAGTTTACTCAAACCGGTAATATAGCCATTGGGTATGTATGCGATATGCGCTTTCCCGAAAAAGGGCAGCATATGATGCTCACACATCGAATACAATTCAATGTCTTTCACAATCACCATCTCGCTCACTTCCTCATGAAATTTGGCAGAATTGATGATGGCCAGCGGATCCTGGTTATATCCCTGTGTCAGATACTGCATTGCCTTGGCCACTCTTTCCGGAGTCTTTTCCAAACCTTCTCTTTTGGGATCTTCCCCTAACCAGGCCAAAGCTTCCTGGTAATTTTTCATCAGCCCGGCTGTAACATCCTCATCATACTTCTCAATTTTCGAATACGCCATGTTTTATCTTTTATCGGTTTATATTAGATCGGATACTCTACAAAATTTCTTTCTGTTTCATATAACCGGACCTGCAATTCCAGTTTCGGATCCAGCTTTTCCCTGATCAGTCCGTATATGACCACGACAATATTTTCTGCCGTAGGGTTCAGATTGGCAAATGCCGCGGTATCCAGATTCAGGTTCTTATGATCAAACCTGTCCAGCACTTCTTTTCTGATCAGATCACTCAGCACCTTCATATCCATCACATAGCCGGTGGCGGGATCGATCTCCCCGGTCACTTTCACGATCAGTTCATAGTTATGCCCGTGATAATGCGGATTGTTGCACAAGCCGAACACTTCCTGGTTTTTTTCTTCAGTCCAGTCAGGGTTGTGCAGCCGGTGGGCAGCATTGAAATGTTCCTTACGGAAAACCGCTACTTTATGATTCATATTGACAATACTATTCTGAAATTCAACAATACTTTGCGAACCAACCTGATGATGACTGATTTTGATCCAAGAGATTCTGTTATCCATTGCCGGGCACTGTTTCAGGAGTGTGCTGATCAAGTGGCCCTGCCTAAAGGAGCTTTGTATGGCTAACTGAGTCTATACCCGTCAAACAAACGATCAAATAAAGTTACACAGGATATTACAACCAATGACAAGTTTATTTTGTTTGGCAAAATCCTGAAAAATCGAAAATAAAATTGGCTAAAGGGGGGTGTATAGCAACAAAATAATATTTCCGGAGAATTACCGTCCCGAAAGGTTATTCCCCAAAATATTCGACATAGATCCGGGGGGTCTCATATAATTTGATACAATGCAGCTTCACTTCTGCGGGTAAATGGGGGGCTAGTTGCTGCCAGATAGCGGTAGCCAGGTTTTCGGTGCTGCACATGGTGTCTTTCATAAAATCCACATCCATGTTGAGGTTCTTGTGGTCCAGTTTATCGATCACATGCAGTTTGATAAGCAGGCTCAGCTTCTTGACATCGTATAAAAATCCCGTATCCGGGTTGGGAGTACCCTTGATGGTTACATAAAGATCATAATTATGACCATGCCAGTTCTCATTGGCACAAACCCCGAAGACTGCCTCATTCTGTTCCTTGCTCCATTTGGGATTGAACAGTTTATGTGCAGCATTGAAGTGTTCCTGTCGGGTTAAATACAGCATTCTCCTCAAAAATTTTTGCAAAGGTAATATAGAACAGGGAATAAAGATACTGTGTACGGTATCCCGGTCAAAATACCCGCTTTTGACAGACAAAACTTCCATCCTTCCCGTTTTCATCGTTTTTACCCAACTTTGCGCCATGCGAGTGATCATTACTGCAGCTACTGTTGCCGAATGGATGCCTTCCTTTCTGGAAATGAATCCTTTATATACCGGTAACAGTCAACGCTTTAAAATACAGTTTCACCAAAGTGGTGTGGGTATGCTGGCTTCCGCCGTATCCCTGACCCGTATGGTGCTGGAAGACAAACCGGACCTGGTTATCCAGGCGGGTATTGCCGGTTGTTTTGATCCTGCGATCCCTTTGGGGAAGGTGGTGGTCATCCGTGAAGAAAATCTGGCAGACATGGGTGTGGAGGAAGAGGGAAAATGGAAGGATCTTTTCGACCTGAAACTAGAGAAAAGCAGTTACCATCC
>JAGWTX010000265.1 GCA_028875955.1 Bacteroidota bacterium
TGAAAGGATTGGTAATATTTTTTTACTGTTGCGTTTGTATTGATGAGGGAAGACAATTGCCGGATACCGGTTTTTGAAATACCCACATATTGTGCCTGCAGACGGGGGGATGTCAGAAAAAATGCAGACAGGAAAACCAGGGATAGGATTCGCATCCTATAAAGATAAGTGCTCTTCGGAACGGGCCACAGCCAGACGCTGTTTTTGTTTTTGTAAAAACCGGAAATGAAGGATGCAGATGGTTAACGCAATCAGGCCTTCGGCCAAAACGGTATTCTCCACCCCCACCTGTTGCGACAGAAAACCCACCAGCAGACTCCCCAGTGGCTGCATCCCAAAAAATGCCATGGCATAAATGCTGATCACCCTCCCCCGCATAGCCGGATCAACAGTTGTCTGGATCAGGGTATTGGAAATGGTGATCTGTGACATCATCCCAAAGGCACCGATGATGGCAAATACCAGGGCCAGGGGATACCAGGTAGTGTGAGAGAAAAAGATCAATCCCAGGCCAAAAACTCCTGTGTTGATGGCCAGTACCTTGCGAAGATCGATACCCGGTTTGAGCGAAGCCAGGAAAATGGCTCCCGCAAATGCGCCCAAACCAATGGCGCTATCAATGATGCCGAATGTGGCTGCGGTACCATGAAATATATCCTTTGCATAAACCGGTATCAGGGTGGTAAAGGGTAGAACGAATAAGCTGATCAGACCCAGCATCAAAATGATGAAACCGATAGCGGGTGTCTGTTGCACATATTGCAATCCTTCCCGCAATTCTGTCATTACTCTTTTAGGGGATGTATTGGCCGGTTTTTTGGGAATATGCATCAACAGCAGGGAAATGATCACGGCCAGAAAACTGAAGACATTGGCGGCAAAACAAACCGTATCGCCATACCGTTCAATGATGAGACCCGCAATAGCAGGACCGATCAGTCTGGACAACTGAACCATGGATGAGTTCAGGGCCAGGGCATTGGGGAGGTCGGTTTTATCTTCTACCATATCGATTACCAGCGACTGGCGGGCGGGTACATCAAAGGCGTTGACTATACCCAGAAAAGCACTCAGGTAGAGTATGGTCCCTACGCTATAATGATGCGTAAAAACCAGGGCAGTCAGAACAATGGCCTGCAGCATGGATAAAACCTGTGTCAGCAATAAAAGCCTGTAGCGGTCATAACGATCAGCAGCCACGCCACCCAGGAAGGAGAACAGAAAGGAAGGGAACAAGGATGCGAACAGGGACAGACCCAGCATGAATTTCGAATGGGTGAGTGAATAGATCACCCAGCTGACTGCAGTTTTCTGCATCCAGGTACCGATCAATGATACCGATTGCCCGGCAAAATACAGGCGGTAATGATAACTGCGGAAGGCCCGGAAAGTTCTGATATCCATGCGATGGAAAATTAAGCACTTGTGGGGGATAAACAGCGAAAGGTAGAAGAGACTTAAAAATAATTGGATAGATCCCATTTGGGGTTCGTAAAATAATTTTCATCCAGAATTCAGATGTTACTGCATTCCTTCAACACAACATTTTAGAATCTAACAAATATGCATTTAGGCTTTACCTAATTATGGATTATACTTTCAGCAACTTTTGATTGTGACCGGAGTGAATTTCTCACAAAGGCACAAGGGCACAATTCGAATGCTGAATTTGTGACTTTTTGTTTCATACAGCTATCAGGAAAATCTTTTGTATCTCTTTTTGCATTCCTATAATGATAGAAGTTCTGTATTGCTAACTTATTTTTTTGCATCTTTACTTCCTGATCACCCGATTGCCTTTGCATTGAAATCCCCCATATGAAAAAATCCATTCTCCTCTTTTTCCTGCTCGCAGGATCCGGACGTTATGTATGCTCACAAACGCTTTTACAGGGAATACAATTTTCAAAAGATTCCCTGACGATACAGCAATTTCAGGTTCGGGGAACACAAGACCCCACCATCCGTCAGGTATTACCCCTTGCCAGTTTTCTGCTGGAAGGCAGGCAAATGTCTACGCAACAGCCCGCTTCATTCCGGGATCTTTTACAAATACAATTCACAGATTATGCAAAAACCAGCTATGGCCTAACCGGAAACATCAGCTTCAAAAATATCAGTAAGGATACCCTCCGTCTTGAAAATGTGGTTCCCTTTGGGGAGGGGGGAGACAGGGTTTATATCACAGGCAAAGGCAAACAGGAACTCTCCCGAACCCATTTGTTTGTACCCGGCAGGCAACCCGTAAACGTGATTGTCCCGGATAATGCCTGGGACCTGAGTTTTTGCAGCATGGATGTACCTTCTGATCATTTGCAGCTGACGGCATTGGCACGAAGAAACCGTGCCAGCATTCTCAAGGGAACCCGTACCCGTTTTGAAACGATATTATACCCGGGTGGTTCGGTTAGCTACAATCTTTATCTGGAAGCCGTAAGCGGTGACTGGCATGCCGGTCTGGAAGAAGTTTTTCAGAAAAGGTTATTATATGATCTCGACCATTTTGACAATAGCTTATTTGAAAGAAAAGACCTGCAATGGGTAAGACATGCTTATGTGAGTCATATCATGATGAACTGGGACAAGGATTATTATGATGCAACCGACAAACAATTTCACCTGGCTGAATTTTTGGCAAAGGGGAAACAATTATTTGGCGGCGATGATTTTATCTGTCTGTGGCCAACCTGGCCAACCCTGGGTCTGGACCAGCGAAACCAGTTTGACCTGTTTAATGACCTGCCCGGGGGCTTACCCAGACTGTCTTCCATGGCCAGGGAAAGCAGGGCTCAGGGGACACGTTTGTTTGTGTGTTATAATCCCTGGGATGAAAGCACCCGTTCTGAAAATCATTTCGAAGGGATTTCGAAACTGATAGCAGGCAGTTCCGCCGACGGGGTGGTGCTGGATACCAAGGGTGAATCCAGCAAGGAATTACAGGCAGCTGCAGACAAGGTAAAACCGGGTGTGATTATGTACAGCGAAGGCATGGCGATACCCAAATACATGCCAGGCATTGTTTCGGGAAGGGTGCACAATGCACTTTATTATCCGCCCATGCTCAACCTGAATAAACTGATAAAACCCGAGTTTGCCATTTTTCGTGTAGCGGAAATTTATAAGGAACCCATACAAAGAGAATTTGCCTTGGCATTTTTCAATGGGTATGGCACCGAGATGAATATCATGGCGCCGGGTAAACCGGACTGGGTGGACAAACAATACGAGTACCTGGGACGTACCAGCCGGATATTGCGGGAGAACACCAACAATTTTGTGGCGCATGGATTCACCCCTTTAATCGAAACCAGTGCGGATAATATCTGGGTCAATCAATGGGTTTTACCGGAAAAAACATTGTACACCATTTACAGTCTTCATCCGGAAGGGTATAAGGATTATCTCTTCCGGGTAACGCCAAAAGACGCCAGTCATTTTGTAGATCTCTGGCATCATCGTTTACTGGAACCCGCCCGAAAAAAAGACGGCTGGTGGATTGAGGCGGAAACAGCATCATTTGATAAAAAATGGCTGGGAACCAATAACGAAGGAGAAGTGGATGCGATTGCCCGACTACCCTTGCTTATTCGTGCAAACCGGGATGGAGACCTGTTAACCATCCACACCCCAATCAGGGGAGATGAGATCAGGATATGGGCAGGCAAACCCGGTTATGATAAAAAACCTATCGTTGTACAACCGGGCACACAACAGTTATCCCTTTACCAAAAATTTGGCCGGTTTGAAGGTGATTTTATTATTCAGCTGATGGATAAAGGGATCCTGCTTGATGAAACCATCGTATCCTTACCACCGGGAGAACCTCGCCGGGTTTCTGGGGTTGTCAAATCAAAACCCGCCGTTACTATTCCAAAAGGAATGGTTTCCATACCGGCAGGCAGTTTTCATTTTATACCTACCCATGGGGATGCGTTTATACCCTATCCCACCCAGGATGCAGATAGTATGTTTTCACTGCCTTCCTTTTACATGGACCGGTTTCCGGTAACCAATCAGCAATACGGGCAGTTTGTAAAAGCTTCCCATTACCATCCTGCAGATACCGTAAATTATTTGAAACACTGGATCAACGGTCAGATACCAAAGGGTATGGAAAATTACCCGGTAGTATATATCAGTTATGAGGATGCCAAAGCCTATGCAGCCTGGAGCGGAAAAAGATTACCCACTGAAATCGAATGGCAATACGCGGCACAAACAACCAATGAAAACCCATGGCCCTGGAAACAGACCCATCCGGTTACCCGGAAGGAACAAGTCATTACGGCCACCCTTACCGTTTCGGCATTGGAAGGGATCGATTCTTCGGTTTGTAACCTGGGCAATGGGGCGTTATATCCGGTTGGCAAATATCCATCCGGCGC
>JAGWTX010000002.1 GCA_028875955.1 Bacteroidota bacterium
AGCTCTTGGAAACCTGGCAGTTTTTACCCAGGCATTATGTTACCAGTGCCGAAAAAAAACAGGGCAGGGAGGAAATACTTCAGTTTATTGACGAATGTAACCGGGATTTTGCCGTTGCGGAGTGAAGTGAAAATTTCACTTCCGGTTGAGAATCACAACCGGTATGTGGTTCAATCGGCGGGTTCTGATCAGTTCACCATTTTATCTGCACAGCAGCTGCTGGCAAAAGCTTCAGGTTTAGCTTTGAATGCGAAACCCATACCCAGAATATAACCCATGGCTTCTTTCAGGGCATCATTGCTTTTGAACTGGGGATTGGTATTGATATCCGCATGCACTTCCATATCCACATGGTGTTCAATAAACAGGTTACAGAGTTCATAGGCAATCTCAATACTTTTCGCAACTTCCACCAGCATCCTTTCCTTGATGTGAAACTTCTGTTTGGTCTTTTCGTTGTGAATGTACATAAAGCCCCCGTTGTGTTCACGCAGGAATACAATGACGGTGGCAAACTCTGTATCCTCTCCTTTTACCTGGCTGTCGGTGCCGATACAAACTTTTAGTTTGATCCCATTGGCCCGTTCTTTTTCGATGGCTTCCCTGACAGCATCTTTGATGGGAAGCTGTATGTTTTCCCCATTAAATTTTCTCCAATGCATAAGAATATCGTTTTTGTAATTTACCCATAAAAAACCTCACTGCCCATGTACCCGGGTGATCTTATTATTAACAAGCGTGGAAAACAGCCGGAATATGACTGGGCATATCAGTTACTGCGTCCGATTTACATAGGTTACGCCTGGTAAACTGGAAACTTTGTCAGTTTTTAAAAAATTGTACGGAAATTGACATATTATCCGCTTATATCAATCCTGCAACTGAATGAAAACCTTACTGCTATACCTGAAACCCCATAAATGGTTAATCGCACTCGCCTTGTTGCTTGCTGCCATCAACCAGACATTTTCGATGTTTGATCCCCTGATCTTTGGTAAACTGATCGACTATTTTGCGAAAAACCCCAAACATGCTCCAGATGGCACATTGCGGAATGAGCACCAGTATATCATGGGCATTATGAATATGCTATTGTTGCTGGTGGGTACGGCAATGGTTAGCCGGATAGCGAAAGCCTTCCAGGATTATACGGTGAATGTGGTGATCCAGAAATTCGGGGCAAAGATCTTTACAGATGGTTTAAAACACTCCATGCGGCTCCCCTATCAGGAATTTGAGGACCAGCGGAGTGGTGAAACCCTGTCCATACTGACCAAAGTGAGAACGGATACTGAAAAATTCATTGGCTATGTGATCAATGTCCTTTTTGGGATTATTGTAAGTGTTGTATTCGTATCCATCTATGCAACCCGCCTGCACTGGTCCATCGTTCCCATTTATATGGGTGGGGCCATTTTGATCGCATTCGTTACCAATCTGCTGAGCAAAAAGATAAAGATCATCCAGAAGAATATTGTAAAGGAAACCACTTCCCTGGCGGGAAGTACCACAGAAAGCCTCCGGAATATAGAACTGGTGAAAAGTCTGGGTCTTACCGATCAGGAAGTAAAACGCTTGAATAACAATACCTACAAAATCTTAGGACTGGAATTGCGGAAAGTAAAGAATATCCGCTCGCTGAGTTTCATACAGGGTACCATGGTCAACTTTCTCAGACAGGTGATCACTTTCACATTGATGTGGCTCATCTTCAAAGAAGTGCTTACCGTAGGCCAGCTGATCTCTTTGCAGTTCTACAGTTTCTTTATTTTCGGACCCCTACAGGAAATCGGTTCCATCATCATGAGTTACAGGGAAGCCGAAGCCTCCTTGAACAATTTCCATATACTGATGGAGAAGGAAGCAGAACCCAATCCAAAACAACCCAAACATGTGGGCATGATCGAAGAACTGGAGTTCAGCAATGTGATCTTCAAACACCAGACCGCGCAATACCGTGCGCTGGATGGTATTTCCTTTGATGTTAAAAAGGGCGAGACCGTAGCTTTTGTCGGACCTTCCGGGGCAGGAAAGAGCACTCTGGTGAAATTGCTGGTCGGTTTGTACAGACCGCAGGAAGGGACCATTTTTTACAATGGGGTGGATGGGAACGATATGAATTTTGATGAACTCAGAAACCAGATCGGTTTTGTTACACAGGATACCCAGCTTTTTGCAGGTACCATCAAAGAAAACTTACAGTTTGTATACCCGCAGGCAACCGAAGCAGATGTGCTGGAAGCATTGCACAAATCCAGTTGCGACAATTTATTATCCAGAGCCGAAAAAGGTCTTGATACCATGATTGGCGAAGGAGGCCTTAAACTCAGCGGCGGTGAAAAACAAAGACTGTCTATTGCCAGGGCCCTGTTGCGCCACCCGCATTTGTTGATCTTTGATGAAGCCACCTCATCACTCGATAGTATTACTGAGGAGGAGATCACCAATACCATCCGGCAGATTTCCAGGGAAAAGGAACAGATCACCGTTATGATTGCACACCGGCTGAGCACCATCATGCATGCAGACAGGATCTATGTACTGGAAAAGGGACAGATCGTGGAAACGGGAAGCCATACGGAACTACTGGAGGAAAAAGGATTGTATTACGCGATGTGGCGTCAGCAGATCGGAGAGCGAAAGGCGATGGCGGTCATGGGTTAAAGACGGTTCCAGGGGGATTCAAACAAGCAACAGAAACCGCCTGTTTTAAAAACAGTGCTTTATCTGCAGAAGATCCCCAGCTATTCTTTTTCGAATTTTTTCTTGAAATACTCGATTACGGAAGGGTCTTCCAGCCCTTCCATATCACTCAGTTCCAGTTCAAGGGCTTTGGTACTTAACTGGATTTCCAGCAGCGACAATGCCAATGAAGCGGAAAATGCAATCAGGCTAAAGGCAAATATGATTTTGGCAGCTTCCATCGAGTCTATATAGATCAGGTACATGCACATGATACTGCTTAAAAAAGTTACCACCCCGAGGGCCTGCATATTTTTGATCAGCTTCAACCGGTAACGGAGATTTTTGATCTGTCCGTGAATGATCAGTTTCTGCTCATGATTCTGGTATTTATCATGCAGACTCCTTACACGATTGGATAAGGCCAGAAAACGGTTGGTATACGCCAGCATAATCAAGGAAATGGCCGGGAAAAACAAGGCAGGGGTATTGATGGTGATATCCATACGGGAAATTTACACAATATTAGTATTGTTTTACGATTGGCTTCTCCTGTCCCGATCCGTCTAATAAAAAAAGCGCTTCCAGATGACTGGAAGCGCTTTCGCATAAAGAGGATTTTTGATCAAAGACTGTTATTGATCGGGAAATCCAGCTTCAGGGCAATATTTCTGCCCATATTATAGATACCGTTTCTACCGGTCGGATTGCCCGGGTATTCTTCAAAATATTTTAACCGGTTCAAATGATCCTGATAACCGGTGTTGAATAAGTTATTGGCCATCAGGTAGACACTTACAAATGTCTTACCGGCTTTATTGGTAAAGCTACCTCCGACACCGGCATTAAACAGGGTATAGCCCGGTGTGGCGGTTTCGGTTCCATAAGCGGAATAAATCCGGTTTTGTGCTGCATAATATTCCAGCTGTGCTTTTACAAACCCATGTGTAAGATGCAGGGCCTTGCTGCTGAAATCCATCCTTAATTCCGATGTACCGTGGGCAGGTGGGATTAAGGGCAGGTAACGGGTGCTATCGGTTACTTTTTCCGTTGCGGTACCCTTGTTTTCACCATATACCAGTGACAGGCTATTTTCAAAATGCAGTGCTTTTACCGGATGCAGATCCACACTCAGCTCCCCTCCATACAGGTTGGCCTTGCCTGATAGGAACTGAAAAGTCTGATTGCCCGCAACGATCACCGAATCACGCCCATCGGCTCCCACCAGTTTCTGGTTATAGATATAATTATGAATGGTATTGTTAAACAGGTTTAGCTGCACAACGGCATAACGGGAGGAAAAAACAAAACCCAGGTCCTCCTGTAAACTAAATTCCGGTTGAAAATTATCATTTCCCAGCTGATAGATATTGGTACCCGGATGCACCCCGTTCGAAGAGATTTCTGAAATATTGGGTGCCCGGAAACCCCTGGCCAGATTGGCTTTTACAGAGAATCGGTCTGAAAAATTATAGGTAGCCCCGATACTTCCGGTTACGCCGCTGAATGTTTTTTTATAGGATGAGAAAATCTGTGATGCTCCGGGATAAGACGCTCCGGAAACAGCCATATCAAATCCGTTGGATGGGTTTGTTGCAGCAAACAGGGCATCGCTGGAATAAGCACGCAGGTCATAACGGAGTCCCCCGGAAATATCCAGTTTATCCAGGCTCTTTTTTACAATGACAAAAGGACCGATATCAAATTGTTTGTAAGAGGGTATGATGAAATCCGTACCATTGGTGGAAATATTGTGCTGGAACATCCCATTTATCCCGATCGTGGTGTTCCAATGATTTTGATCCGGCAGATGATATTTGATATCATAGGTTGCCGTGGTCAGCTGGAGATAGAGACCCGGGATGTCAGAAAGAACGGGATGACTGAATTCACGGCGGATGCTTTTTTGCAGACCCAGGTTTACATCCAGCCTTCCGCTACCCAGTATGATATTGTTGTTCCAGAACAAACGATAATGCTGTACATGCTGGTGGAGGGGATTGATACGGTAACTGTTTAATTCAGCGTCTGAAACAATGGGCCGAACTGTGTCGGCTTCTGAAATCTGTTTGGTAAATCTTCGGCTGGCACTATCCCTGCTGCCATCCGGGATTTCCTGCAGATCATCATACATCACAAAATTGAGATGCGAGTAACCCCATTTCCTATGAATGCCCAGGGAAGCTGAAGCATCGGTTTCATTAAATGCAGTACCGTATACCCTTCCATCATATTTGTTCTGGTAATTGATGGCCTGTTTATGAGAGATTCTTGCCATCCATTCAACCCCGTTTTTTGTGGCGCCCAACATGGCCGAACCTCCCACATATTTATTGTTGGACTGGTATTCTGTTGTTACATCGCCAATCATTTTGCCTTCGGGTGCTGCGGGTGTGGGTAAAAGATTGACAACACCGCCCAATGCATCAGATCCATAACTCAAACTGGCCGGCCCTTTGATGATTTCAACCTTGTCAATCCCGTAAGGATCCACTTCAATGCCATGTTCATCCCCCCATTGCTGGCCTTCCTGCCGGATACCATCATACAAAGTAAGAATCCGGTTAAATCCCAAGCCGCGTATCACGGGTTTGGAAACATTGGGCCCGGTTGTAACGGCCCGTACACCGGGTATCCTGGCAATTCCGTCAATGGCGTTGGTACTCAGATTGGTAACCAGGTATTCATGATTAACCGATACGATGGGGATGGGATTCCGTTTGATCTGCGTTGCCTTTGAACTACCGGTTACCACCACTTCGCTGATTTCTGTGGCACTTTCATCCAGCATTACATTCAGATGAACATTCCCTTTTAATACGACATTCCGGGTGACACTCTTGTAACCTTCAAATTTGATCTCAACCAAGAAACTGCCGCCGGGTAACTGTTGAAAAACAAATCGACCCGTAGAATCGGTTGCGGTTGCGAGTTTCAGATCGGGTATATAAACAGAAGCCCCCTTCAGGGGCAGGTTGGTTTTGGATTCGGTAACCTTACCTGTCAGGGTTGACCTTTCAGCCGGGTTCGTTTCCGTATGGGTTGCCGCAAAAATATCCTGCGACAGAAATAGTATTGAAACAAATAAAAAAGATATGGGTACAAATACTTTCATGATCTGATGGTTAAATTCCTTTGCTGCAACAGATACTTAGCTTTGAAATAAGATTAATCTGTTGAATCCTAAAAAAATGGTTGCAATGCCGAACTGATATTTCAGTAGATACCGTTAAACAACCGGAGGACCGCGTAAGGTTTCAATAGGAAAATCGGCAGCAAAAATAGCCTGCGCAAAAGTACAGGTAAATACAGGATAGCTGTTGTCCGGCAGCTGACAATGAATCTGATCAGCCGGGAAAAAAGGGGATTCCGTAACCGGATTATCACACTGACAATTATAACTGGCTGTACTGAGCTGTGTGGTATTCGGGTCTGGCAAAGAAGTTTTGGTTCTGCCGTCCCGGTGATTCGCAACCAGGTTATGCAAAGTGAGTTTTGGGGTAATCCCAAACGCAAACAGCACCATACAGATGGCTGCCAATACGATTCGTATCGTGGGGTTTTGTCTCAGATAGATTTGTTACGTTGTTGCAAATGTATAGGCTTTTGACAAACAACTTAACAAAAGGGGAAATTTTGCGATTTTTTTAGGATTCGCAAATATGTCTGAAGTTTTTTAGATTTCCTTATCGTGCTTTTACCATGGTTCTTACCTGTTGCTGGGTAAGGTTCTGCAACCTTGCATAATAAATGCCTGGCGCCAGTCTTTCCCCGTTCAGAACCACCGAATAAGTGCCGGCAGTATAATCCTGGTCCACCAGATTTGTGATCACCCTGCCCAGTGTATCCATGATCTGTATCAAAGTATGACCTCCCGCCGTGGTAAAACTGATCACCGTATTATTGACAAACGGATTCGGATAATTGCTGATCAACTGATCTCCCGAAAGATTGACCGCTTTTCCGCAACTACCCGCGTTGACAATCGGCAATAATTGGAAATTTTTCAGCATGATCTGGTTCAGATCGGATTCTTTAACGCATAACCAGTTGGCAAGTATGGTCGAGTAAATGCTTCTGAAATCATATTGGAATGGAAGGTTATCATTTACGGTTGCGTTTGCCGGGATATCCGGTGTGTTTCCCAAAACGCCTCCCAAAACATTTTTCCCGAACACAAACAATGGCGCGGCAGAACCATGATCGGTTCCCGTACTGCCATTGCTTTTTATCCTTCTGCCAAATTCAGAAAATGTCATTCCCACCACCCGGTTATCAACACCCAGGAATTTCAAGTCATCCTGAAAAGCCTTGATGGCATCACTCACATTCATCAGCAGATTCGCGTGTTTACCGATGGTGGTATCCGAATTGTCCACCTGGGCAGAATGGGTGTCAAAACCCCCATAATTCACCATGTAGATCCGGGTCTGTAATCCACCTTTGATAAGCCTTGCAACAATCTTCAGCTGATCGCCCAGGGAATTATTGATCGGATAACTTACCTGCTGAACGGTGTTGGTTGCGGCTGCTTTGATTACGGTGGCATATTGCTGGGTTTGTTCCGAAACCAGCCGGATGTAGGTCAGTTCTTTCCCGGCCGGTGTATCGGGTGCCGGATCCTCAATCCCGTTCAGCAATTGATAAAAATTACTGGTATTGCTGATGCTCATTCCCATACTGATCACGGGGCCCTGGAGAGTCAGGGATGTGGTGGAGCCGATTTGAATCGCCAATGGATCCGTCATCGTGGCATTGGGATATCCGTTGGGGAAATTGGGATATTCATAATTCAGGTACCTGCCGGCCCAACCGCTGTTCACCACCTGGTTACTGTCGCTGGCGCTCATCCAGATATCTGTTGCGCGAAAATGGGAAAAACTGGGTTGCGGATATCCCACAGATTGTACCACATTCAGTAAACCCTTGTCATACATGGCTTTCAAACCCGTCATGGCCGGGTGCAATCCGGATTTTCCATTTAAAGCCAGCAGACTTTTTTCAGGTATAAATATATTGGGTCTTGCATTGGCATAATTACCGAAATTCTCAATCGGCACCACCATGTTCAAACCATCATTTCCCCCATTCAGCTGGATGATCACGAATACATGATCGGTTTCCGTAACCGGCATCAGCAAAGATTGCATCACCGGAGAATCGGCGCCAAAAGCCCGAAAGGAAAACCCGCTGATCAGGGAGGGCAAAAGGACACCGGCTGGTACGGTATTGCGTAAAAATTCTCTTCTTTTCATGCGATAATAGATAATGTTTAAGCCAATTGGTATTCTGCGAGATCCATGAAATATTTCAGCAAATCGCGCAACCGGTTTCGTACTGTGGTGGTGTTGGCTATATTTCCCGGTGTGGAAACATACTGGTTCCAGGCATCTGTCCAGTAATAATCGGTAGTCTGACCTCCCAGGAGTATATCCGTTTTTAACTGTGCTTTCGAAGCCGGAGAGATATCAATCCGGAAAATGATTTTGAGGATATCATTGATCAATTGGTTGGGATCACCGGGATTGGGCAGGGTTGCCGCAAATGCCGCAGCATCGATCCAGAATTTTTTCCCGTTATATGTATACCCGCTCTGTACCATGGTATCCGTAAACTGATTCCTTTTGGGAAGGGTATCGCTGTTGATCCACATTTCATAAAACTGTGGCGCCTGATAATACGCTTTCCAGCCACTCACATCCGGGGGATCACCGATATTCTGCTGCATATTGGCAGACCAGTTTACCAGATAGGCATACATCCCGTAATTCGTTTTATAATCGGTTGCAGGTTGAAATGCTACTCCGAATTCACGGCAGGCACCCACTATCAGGTCAACCGGGCTTTTGATCTGGCATCCCCTGGCCAGCACATCAAAAAAGTGTTCGCTTTTTAACAGGGTTCTCAGCACAAACAGGATTTCATAATTGTGGGATCGCAGGATATCTGCCAAAGGGCTGATGATGTTTGCTTCAACGGTATCATCAATATCATAATACACAAACCACCGGTACAGTTTCCGGCAGATGAATTTTGCCACTTCCTGTGTGGCGAATATCATATCCAATAAGGCATCCAGTTCCTCATCACCGGCTGTAGGACCGGATTTGCCCTGTATCAGGGTATTGTTATAGAAAGCAGAAAACTGTTTATCGGTTGAATCATGCCGCAGGGGATCAAAAGAGGAGGATAGGGTTGCCGTAGAGTTCTTCCAACCGGTTAAGACCCTGGCAGCAGCCCTTACATCGTCTTCCGTATATTTCGAATCAGGCCCTTTCCCACAACAGAACAGTTCCTGCAATTCACGGCCATAGTTCTCATCCGGCGCTTTCACCGTATTTTTTTCGCCATTCAAATACACCAGCATAGCCGGGTCAATGGTGACGGCCCGGGTCAACCCTTTGAAATTACCCAAAGCATAGGTCCGCAATAACAAATGGTGTTTATAGACAAACTGGGCATTCCCGATCACATTGGTTTCGGTGGCAAAATGATCATGCCAGAAAAGTGTCATTTTTTCGCGGACACTCCGGTCCTGGTTGATCATTACCCCCATCCACCATTTCTTGAAGGAATTGATCCGCAGGTTATTTACCGTTCCGTCGGTACTCGGGTCCAGTACCCAGCTATCCCCTTCCAGTACCTGGGTGTCGGGCGTAGTTGCGTTTCCGGGTGTGGAATATTCCTTTACAGGCGGGTCGGGCAGGGGGGCCGAGGGGGTTAAAAGCTCATCTACGGCGTCCTGGAATGTTTGGTTTTTGAAATAATTTATGTCAGCAGGCTTTGCCCCGAACATGGTGCGTTTCAGTAAATGGATGACTTCATTTTCGGTCCAGCTGCCCCCATAAGACGCCAAACCGCCATTTGGGGGCGGGATGGGGTCATACCTTTTTCCGGTTACTACAGGGTCGGGGATATTGGATTCGGGAGTAGCTTTTTTGTCCATATTCTACGCTTGCTTCATTAGCAATGACGCACCAGAAATGCAGATTGCTGCCCAAATGTTAAAAAATCGGTGTTTTCAACGGGAAAAACCCCGTTTCGGTAGACAAATAATGAATTTTCAAATCTGCAATGCAGCATTCAAAAGCGAATAATGTCCTATATTTAGGGTAAACAATTACCCCTTCATGACGGAACAAGCCATCATTACAGGCTGTTTACATAACGATGCAGCTGCGCAACGCGAATTGTACAACCGCTACAGCCCCAAGATGCTGAGTGTTTGTTATCGGTTCGGGCAGAGTCGCGAGGATGCAGAAGATATGTTACAGGAGGGGTTTATCAAAGTCTTTACCCAAATACATACGTTTCAAAACAAAGGTGCTTTTGAAGGTTGGATCAGGCGGATTATCGTTCATACCTGTATCAACTTTTTAAAGAAACATAAGAAGTTCAACGAAAGTGTTGACCTGGCTTATGCCAATAACCTGTACGTGAAAGAGGAAACCGTTCCATCGATCATGCAGGCGCGGCAGATCATTGAATGTATCAGGCTATTACCACTCGGCTACAGAACAGTGCTAAACCTGTATGCATTGGAAGGGTATAGCCATAAAGAGATTGGAGAAATGCTGGATATTGAAGAAAGTACCAGCAGAAGTCAGTATACCCGTGCGAAAGCGATGCTGGAAATGATTCTGATCAGAAAAAAGATCATAGAAAAGCCCAAAGAAGCGTTCAACTGGGTGGCGGCTTTTAAAAACAAGTAGTGTTGATTGCGTAAATATGGATAACAAGGCTTACCAAGACGAGTTTGAGCAGTTTTTACAGGATGAGGTAAAACAGCATCGCATGTATCCTTCTGAGCATATCTGGAAGAATATACGCACGGAACTTCATGGATACAGAGCCTGGCCCGCACTTACCTTTATATCACTGTTTATCATTACTGCCTTAACCATTTCTACCCTGCTCAATAACCATCCTGACAGGCATCTGACCATACCATTGGTTGTACAGCCGATTTCCATGAAAAAGACACAGGCTCAACCGGTATCACTAATCCGGGTAGCTGATAAAACTGCTGCAACAAGTGAGTATTTCCAGAAGATAGGACCGGCCCAAATGACAGCTGCCACTTTTGCGGAAGTCTCCCCTTCCCTGCTGCCACAGGAATGGGTTGTTGATGAACCTCGTACCATTCTTGCTGCCAATACCGTGAAAGTAAGGGAAACAGGCATCAAAACCGAAAACGTAAAACTGAGCGAACAGAAGATCGCTCCGATGATAGCGCTTCCTGCCACTGTAGGGGTTGTTGAAAATACCCTCCTGAGCAACTCACCGCTGGAAGAAAACCTTGAAGCAGAAAACAAATCACTTCCTGTTACCATACAGGAAACCCAAAAAGAAATACCTGCCGAGGAGAATCTGACTGCAGACGATTTCCTGAAGGATTTCAACTATGTTACCAACAAACCTATCCGCAGAAACTCAAAATTTGGGTTCCAGGTTTATATAACCCCATCTACCAGTTACAGAAGATTATCTGACGAAAAAGTAAAAGAGATCATTCAACCCGCAGCACAACAGGCTACTTCCGCTGCACAGAATGTTTCTTTGAACCCGAATATCTCAGCCGATGTAAACAATGTGGTAAGACACAAACCCGCATTTGGCCTGGAACTGGGATTCGCCGTATTATACAATATGACCGATCGCCTTAAATTCAAAACAGGTGTTCAGCTGAATATCCGGCAATACTATATTGAAACCTTCCGGTCACTTACCAATGACCTGACATCCCTTTCACTGATCAATAACCGGGGTATTGAAACCATCAACTTTTATTCCCCCTTCAATAATAACATAGGCTACAAAAAAGCCCAGCTGGATAACAAAGTGTACCAGTTATCCATCCCATTGGGTGTGCAATGGGATATCTTCCAGGGTAAACACCTGGGTCTGAATACCGAAGCTTCCGTTCAACCTACTTTTACCATCAACAACAATACCTATCTGCTTTCTACCGATTACAAACATTATACGGATGGTGCTGACTTTATCCGCAAATGGAACATCAATACCAGTGTCGGATTGAACCTTACCTATAAAACCGGTATCTATTCCTGGCAGTTAGGTCCACAGATCAGGTACCAGCATTTGCCTACCTATTCCAACGTATACCCCATCAAGGAATTCCTGATGGATTATGGTATCCGTTTGGGCTTTACCCGTCAGATCAAATAGTATTCCTTAACCCGCTAATGTTACCGGAAGGGTGTATGTGCGTATTTGCACTCCTTTCAATAATTTTGCCGCGAGACTTCCGGATTTTTTCGTTGCTGACAGAAATGCCGCGGCCGGGGTAAATGAAATCCTAAACACAGATGAGATACAGCTTACTTTTTCTCCCATTGGTTTTGTTACTGGCAATGGCATGCGGGTCGGACAAATCCAGACAGGCTGCCGCTGAGAAAAAAACGGCTTTGTCAGACACGGCTAAGTTTTATCCACTGGCCGGTTATTTCAAGGACCAGATCCAATACGTTGACCTTCGGAACTTTCCGATCTATCGTATTCAGACAATAGATGGCAAAAGGGATTCCGTCAGCATCAGCAAGGATGCTTTTGCCCGATTAGCCAGTTTGTTTCTGCAGAGATCCCTGAGTGAGCCCGGTCTTAAAATAAGGTACAGGGAATCCGTTTTTGAAGACCTGAGCACCGGCAGTATCACTTTGAGTTATTCTCCCCTAAATGATACGGAAACCGTAAAGGAAATTGATGTGCTGCTGGATAACCAGTCCCAGATCGTAAAACGGATTTTTATCCGGAGCGCCTATCAAAAAGGGGATACCCTGATCAATGAGCAATGTAACTGGAAATCGAATAAAAGTTTTCAGATCAACCGGAGTATCTCTTATGGTAAGGGAATCCGGAAAAATGAAATGAATTTTGTCAATTGGAACGACAGACCCTAGAAGAAAGGAAGCATGACAAGTGAACAGTTTCAGAAAATAGCCCATACACTTCCCCTGCAACCGGGTATCTACAAATACTATGATGCGGGGGGAACGCTTTTGTATGTCGGGAAAGCCAAGGAACTGAGAAAAAGGGTCAGCTCTTATTTTTCAAAAACATTTACCAGTTACAAGACCCATGAACTGGTGCAAAGGATCCATCGGATCGAATTTACCATTGTTGATACGGAACAGGATGCTTTTTTGCTGGAAAATTCCCTGATCAAGGAATACCAGCCCAGGTACAATATCAACCTGAAAGACGATAAGACCTATCCCTATATCGTCATCAAGAAAGAGCCCTTTCCCCGGATCTTTCTGACAAGAAAAAAACTAAACGACGGTTCCGAATACCTGGGACCTTTCACCTCTGCGGGCAAAGTAAGGGACCTTATCAGTTTTATCAAACAATATGTCCCTTTGCGTACCTGCAAACTGAATCTCAGTGAGCAAAATATCAGCAAGGGAAAATTCAAGGTATGCCTGGAATACCATTTGGGAAATTGTAAAGGACCCTGTGAAGGTCTGCAATCGGCATCCGATTACCAGGAGGGTTTGCAGCAGGTCAGAAATATTCTGAAAGGCAACCTGGGTTCTGTGATCCAGCATTTCAAAGCTGAAATGCAGCAACTTTCAGCAGACCTTTCCTTTGAGAAAGCGGAGGAAGTTAAAAAGAAGATCACCCACCTGGAGAACTACCGTTCGAGATCCGTTATTGTAAGCAGTCATCTCTCAAATATTGATGTATTCTCCATTCTTAAGGATGATAACTGGGCTTATGTCAACTACCTGATGGTGCAGAATGGCACAATCGTTCAAACCCACACCATACCCCTTGAAACCAAACTGGAAGAATCAGAAGAGGAGGTACTGGGTTTTGCCATCGCCAATCTCCGTGCGGATTTTAATAGTCCTGCGCATGAAATGATCTTACCCTTCCCGATAGATTACCCGGATAAGGAAGTAATACAGACAATACCAAAAGGCGGCGACAAGAAAAAACTGCTCGATTTGTCTGTCAAGAATGTAACCTATTTCAAAGCCGAGTTACACAAGAAAAAGGTTTTGCATCTTGAAGGAAAAACGGACCGGGAGAAAAAGAAAGTATTGTATGAACTGCAGGAATATCTTCAGTTACCCGAAGTACCTGATCATATCGAATGTTTTGATAACTCAAATTTCCAGGGCAGCTATCCCGTTTCTGCCATGGTTCTTTTCAGAGATGGGTTACCGAGTAACAAGGAATACAGACACTATAATATCAAAACGGTTTCCGGCATCAATGATTTTGCGAGTATGACCGAAGTGGTTTACAGGAGATATAAGCGGTTACTGGATGAATCATCGCCCCTGCCGAAACTGGTGATTATTGATGGAGGAAAGGGACAGCTAAGCGCTGCGATGGAAAGCATCCGTAAATTAGGACTCAGCGGGAAAATGGTGGTTGTGGGATTGGCCAAAAATGAGGAAGAATTGTTTTTCCCCGGAGATTCGCAATCGATAAAACTGCCCTGGGATAGTGACAGCCTGAAACTGGTCAGGAGAATCCGGGATGAAGTGCATCGTTTCGGAATCAGTTTTCACAGAAACAAAAGATCCAAAGGAACCTTTACCAATGAACTGGAACAAATCAGTGGCATTGGGGATCAAACGATACAGCAACTGCTCAGGAAATTTAAATCTGTTAAAAAAATAAAGGAAACCAGTGAAGAGGATCTGGCAAAAGAAATCGGTATTTCCAGGGCGAAATTGATCCGAAATCATTTCACAGGAGGGGTATAAAATAAAAAGGGGCCCGGATAAAAATCCAGCCCCGTTTTAAAATCCAATATCCTATGAAAAACCAGAACGAAGATAGGGATTGTAATGAAATAACCAATTCTATACCCACATTTTTCTTGACTCTTGTAGTATAAAACCTAAAAAGAGGCCCGATCAGGCCTCTTTTTGAGTTTTATTCCAATTTTTTAAGCTTTTTTTAATATGCCCAGAGATCCTGTTCGTAGTTGAATATCCGGGTCTTGATGTTTTCGCCTTCCAGTAAGCGGAACAAGGGGTCCTTGATCATGGCATTCAGGTACTGGTCGTTGGGGTTATTGGCGCTTGACTTGATGATATAACTACTAAAAAACCGGCTTTCGAATAGTTCTTCCCAGGTCATACGACTGGAAAAGTTCTTGGGATTATACACATCTTCCTTAGCAAGGGTCTTGCGCAGATCGGGATAATACACCCAGAAAAGGATCCGGGGTACGGATTTGCCTCCAATTACCTGTTTCGCAATGGGTGCAATCCCGATAATACGGGTAAACAACCGGCTGGCTTCCTTATCGAAGATGAGTTGTTCCTTGATACGGAAGGTATACACGGAATCAGGACTGAATTTGGGTTTCTTGGTGATTACCTTTTCAACCGAACCGGTTACCGGATCGGGTACTTCAACCGTATCATTATCGCCAACAGTCAGGTTCATCACCTGTTCGGTGGTCATGGGTGTCGTAAAACGGTCATTATCCGGCGCAAAAGCGGTTACACTGTCATTTTTGATGGAATTCAACAGGATGGAAAAAAAGCGACGGTCTCCGTTGTCATCTTTCCCCGGATAGAGAAAAGACTGGTTCATCTTTTCCCGGGCATCAATTTCTCTCCAGAGAAATTCACTCCACACATTATCATCATCGCGCAGGTTTTCGTATTCCAGGGGTTTGCGGTCCCTTACCTGGCTCCTGTCAACTGCATAGTTGTTACGCAGGGACACTTCGGGTTTGGCATCAAAACCGCCGGGATTCGTGGTGTCATAACGATACGTCACATTTCCCGAAGCCAATTTATTGGTGGTTGTAATCGGCGTAACTGCTGGTTGCTGCACCACGCCGCGACCATTGTTGTTTACCGTGGTATCTTTTGTTGCGGGCGTTGTTTTTTTGCGATAGGCAGACTGGGCCTGCAGCGTATTTATCATCGCTGAGCCAATCAATACCGCCATCATCCCGTAAAAAATCTTTTTCATACACACATATTATTGAAGAGTAAATGAAATATTCTGATCCAATGTCCTTGTTCCGCCAGGCCCCCTTACTTTGATCTCATCGATGACTACCGTAGTTCCGGGTTGACATCTCTTGATAAATGACAATGCATCTGCGTTAAAGTAAGCACCGGCCACTTCCGCTATACCCGGAGTTTCTTCAAAACCTTTTCCGGTACAATACAGGGTATAAGAGATCACATCATATTTAACGCCTTCGAAAACAAAGTCGCGCAATTCAGCTGCCACCCCTTTTTGCACCCTGAAAACATTGGCAGGTATGGGCCCGCCTGCTTTCCCACCAATGGTTGCCAATGGATTGGGCACCCTTTTGATCGGGATAATTATTTTCTGGGTATTCTTACCATCAGAAGCGATCACCGTTGCAGAACCCAGATTATCACAATTAACGATGTATTGTCCGGGTCCTGTTTTTTTGCTGCTGACACCCGGGCCTTCGATATTGACACTTACTTTTTCGTCCCCGCCACCACCGCCACCGGTTACGCTTAACGGGTTATCCAATCCCTGGTAAAACACCCGGGTCTTATCGGTTGATACCACCAGACCGGCAGGAACACCCACTACATATTTCACTTCCTTTTCGACCGTAGATGTGGTTCCATCGGGTTTCAGGAAGGAGATTTTTACTTTTTTGGTATAAGAGCCAGGTGCGCTTAAAGTGGTTTTATATTCAGCAGAACCGTCTTCTTTCAGGGGAACCACCGCACCATCAATCGTAACGGTTGGTTTGGCTGCCTTACTGAAAGCGCCGATACCCGCTGTAATCACCAGCTGTTCGCCGGGCATTGCATATTGTGTATTGGATTGGGCAAAGGCCTGGAAAGCATCATAGATGATTTCCACTTCTCCTATCTCTTTGTGACAGTATTCCACCACCTGCGCTTCGCTGTTTTTGATATCATTCTGGAACTTGCTCAGAATGGTGATGGCAGCGATCGTGGGCGTCATATTGAAATAGCTGTATGTCCAGTCGTCAATCTCCTGGGCAGTCTTGGGGATCGTATTGGATTTGGGTGCGCGCAGGTCCAGGGGCAAACCGGGTACGATTTCGTTGGCAATACCGGAATCAATAGCAGCCAGACCCGCTTTGAAACTATTAAGTTTATCAAACAATTCCTTACCCTTGTATTTACCTTCGGGAGGACGGGAGATCAGCAAACGGGTGGCAGCTTCGAGATCATCTTCCTTGTATTCTTCCTTGCCGTTTACTGTTTTTAAACCGGATTCTTTTTTCAATTCCTGTTTCAGCGCTTCTATATAATCATATACGTTATCCGCCAGTTCTTTCGCTTTCAGTGCCTTGGGCATCCATATCTCGGCTTTCTCTTTTGTCTTGGGATCATCTAATTTTCGCTGGAAGGATTTGAATATGTCTACATTCTTTTGTTCAGCAATGCCGCTGGCGGTCATCAAACTGCGGTCAACTGTCTTGAACGCGTTCAATATTTCGGCAGATACATTCAGTGCCAACAGTGCGGTTAGCACCAGGTACATAATGTTGATCATCTTTTGCCGCGGCTCCTTGGGTAATGACATGCTCGCAATAATTTATTAAAACGTCTTTTTACAAATTAGTTTCGGTACAGCAGTACTATCTGCCCTGCATGGCAGTCAGCATATTACCATATAACTGGTTTAATTTACCCAGGTTATCCGCCAATGCTGCGATCTGATCCTTGGCTTTTACCGCATCCTCTGCGCTATTGGCCATGGCAGCAGATGCTTTTGTGAGTTGACCATAGAACTGGTTCAAAGCTTTCAGGTGGTTATTACCCTCCTGTAATTCCAGTTCATAAATCGTATTCAAGGAAGAAAGATTCTTATTCAATGACTGCATCTGCTCATGAAACTGTTTGGAACTTTCAGAAGCACCATGAAAACCCGCCAATGAATGAGAGGCATTGGTAACGGCATCTTTGATACCTGCCATGGCAATCGTAGCTTCCTTGGCTTTTACCGTAAAGTCCTGGGTGGTTTTCACTGTCTCGCTGATATCCGCAATACCCTGTACAGAAGAGGTGAGTTTTGTAAAACCTTCGCTCAATTTGGATAAGGTATCCTGGTTGATATTGGCATCTTCCAGCATCTTATCCAGACTGGCCAGTGCGGGATTCACTTTTCCCGCTTTTGCACCGGGAAGATGTACTTCATGGTCGTCGATGGCCGGATAGATCAGGTAGAGTACGCCGTAACCCAAAAAGATCACAGCCTCCACAGTCAAACCCACTTTCAGCATGAAATCGGCTATTGCAGAATGCAGAAGTTTTTGAAGTGCTCCGTAAATAACCACTGCCGCAGCAATGGATACGAATACATCAAACCATTTGGAAATTTTTGGAGGAATTGCAGCTGCCATTTTTCTGTTTTTTAGTTTTTTGAAATCTACATTCTTACCTCAATCCGGCAAGGGATTCTTTCAGTTGTTCTACAATAATTGATGCGAATACTATTGGCTTACAGGCGATCTTTATTTTTTCATTCTGGGTGCCAGATCGATTACACAGCGGAAACCGATATAGGACTTGGCTGTGTCCTGGTATTCATAGTTACGGGTACTTACCTGAAGGAAATAGGAAACATCCTTCCAGCTGCCACCCCTGACTACTTTTCTTTTTTCCCTGGGTCGGTCGGAATCTTTGGCTTCATACCTGATATCAGGACTCATATCCGCCATAAAATTGTAAGCTCCCTCATAGAAATAAGAACCGGTCCATTCGGACACATTACCAGACATATTATATAAGCCATACTGATTAGGCCAGTAGGCGTTTACAGGTACAGTATAAAATCCGCCGTCTTCGGCATAATTACCACGGCCGGGTTTGAAATTAGCCAGTAAACATCCTTTTTTGTTTCTCAGGTAGGGACTACCCCATGGGAACATGGAGTTGGTCAGACCGCCACGTGCGGCATATTCCCATTCGGCTTCACTGGGCAGGCGATAATCCCCATCGATCGCAAATTTCTTTCTTTCGAGGAATGAGTTCTGGATATGTGTTCTCCAATGACAGAAAGCCACCGCCTGTTTCCAGTTGATCCCTACCACCGGGTAGTTACCAAAGGAAGGATGTGAGAAATATCTTTTGGTCATGGGCTCATTATAGGAATAGGAGAAATCACGCATCCAGACCAGGGTATCGGGATAGATTTTCTGATCACCTCTCCTGATGAAATTATTTCTGGGCATGCCTGCATTTTCTCTTTTGGCGGCAGCGGCCAGATCAAAATATTCTATGCGGTAGACGATCTTATCAGGATCGATCTCGGGTTTACCATAAATACGGTTATCCGGTGCCAGATTCAATTCATTCAGTTTCTCGATGGTATTCCGGTCCCATTTTATGGCAGCCACTTTTTTCCAGTCAACCGCCATGGTATCGTCGGCCTTGTTGATACCCTGTCCGTATAAAATCTTAAAGGCAAGAGAATCTCTTACCCAGTTTACGAACTGACGATAATCGTTGTTGGTGATTTCAGTGGCATCCATCCAGAAACCCGGAATGGAAACCTGACGGTTTCTGGTGGTATAGTTATAACTGATATCCTCATCACTGGGACCCATATGAAAAGTTCCCGGTGGGATGTAGACCATGTTCCGGGGAGGATTCATGCTCTTGTTAGCAGTGGGTGCCACGCCATGAAGCTGACCATCATCAGGTAACCCTTTTGATTTTCCCTTCTTTTTTAAAAAGCAGGATCCCAGGCTAACGCAGAAAGCTATTAAAATGATCTTACTTAAATACCCTTTCATCGTATGAAACTGATTTTATGACAGTGACAAATATAAGTTTTCCATCGGCAGTTGTACCGATTTTGCAATTTTGTTCCAATAAAAATTACTAACTAGGTAAAATTACTGTCAGATACTACAAAATTAAAGTCAGTTTACTACAATTGCGTTTTCATACTTTCATTAGGGCTTGAAAACACTGTCATAAAAGGCAAATTACTTCAATCTTTGTTACACATTTGCTAAAAGCGCTTTTACCGTAAAAAAAGGTGCTTTACAGGTATAATCCCTGCAAAGATAGTAGGCTGTCGCTCCGTCCTGACCCGCTTCCTTTCCAGCTAATAACGGAAAATCCTGCGAATTAGTTTCTGCTGCCTGAAGTATTTTATTCGGAATATAGCGTTCCAGAACAGGATACAAATCCCTTTCCGCCTGCTGCCCGATCAGGGCTATTTCAAACATACCCCTTACCTGTATCTGAAGTGCATTGGCCCATACCCCAAAGGATCCGGGATAACGGATGATGGCATTTCCCAGAGACCGGATAAGGTTTCGGCTCCTTTCGGCCCATTCCGGTTTATCAAAAACAAGGGAGAGATAGTGCAGGTTTGAAGCCATGATCGCATTGCCACTGGGTACGGCTCCGTCATAGACTTCCTTTTTCCGGATGATCACATCCTTCTGATCGAACCGGGTATAAAAGAAAAAGCCCGTTTCGGTTTCCTCAAAATCCCGGATCACCCTTTCCGTAAGCGCTTTTGCCTTCAGCAGGTATTCACTTTTCCCGGTGATCTCCTGGAGATGAATATAGGACTGTATCAGATAGGCCAGGTCATCCAGAAAAGCCGGAATCCTGGCAATCCCGTTTTTATAGGTGTGCTGCCAGTTGCCATCCTCCGGTTGCAGCTTATCTTCCAGGAATTGCATATTCCGAATGGCCATTTCTTTCATCGACTCCTTACCCGTTGCAGCATACGCTTTTGCATAAGCCGTATTCATCAGCGCATTCCATCCCAATAATATCTTGTCATCCAGCTGGGGCCTGATCCGTTTGGACCTGTGTGACATGAGTTTTTGCCGGGCA
>JAGWTX010000266.1 GCA_028875955.1 Bacteroidota bacterium
AATCCTGCAGATAAAAAGGTTTCTGTAAAAACAGAAGAAAAACGGGAAAGCAAATATGATAACAACGGCAGCGTGCAGGAATCCAAAAATAAGCAAATGGAACCTGCCCGAAAGGATGTTGTGGTTTCTGAAAAAGAAACAGGAAAAGCCAACCTGCCAAAAACGGAGAATGAAAAAGAGAAAAAATGGTATTCTCCCTCTCCTTATGTTCCCAGGGAGGGCGATGAGGGTTATTTCGCCGCGGGATATGCAAATGGAATCGCAAACAAATCACTCAATGAAATGAAGGGTGAAGCTGCCACATTTAAATCCGTTAGTGGTTGGACTGACAGAAAATTCTATGTTTTGATGAATGATGTAAAACCCAAAACCCTGGTCCGGATCACAGCTGCCAATCACAAAAGCATTTGTGCGATGGTTCTCGGGCCCTTGCAGGAAACCAGGGGAGGGGCAGGTTTGTTGCTTCGTATCAGCAATTCAGCCGCTTCTTTTTTGGGGATCTCTGATGAAAAATTTCCCATTACCATCACTTTTTTTGAATAATGATTTATGAAAAAATCCCTCTCATTTGCATTGCTGCTTACTTTATTCATTTCCTGCGCCAGTCCAGCCCAGGAAGCTTTGGATGTTGATCGGTTTGCCAGTAAAATGGAAACAGAACATCCGCAAGTGCTGGATGTTCGAACAGCGGGTGAATATCAATCCGGTCATTTGAAAAATGCGCTTCAGGCTGATTGGCTGAATAAGGATCAATTTGTGGAAAGGGTAAAATACCTGGATAAATCCAAACCGGTGCTGGTGTATTGTGCATCAGGTGTGAGAAGTGCCGCTGCTGCCAGCTGGCTCAAGAAAAATGGCTTTCCGGATGTGCAGAATTTAAAGGGAGGATTGGTTGCCTGGAAGCTTGCAGGCAAAAAACTGGACCAGGTTTCGCAGACACCGCAACTCACTATAGATGCTTACCAGACTTTATCCGCTTCTGCGGATCTGGTACTGGTTGATTTCGGTGCCGAATGGTGTCCACCCTGCAAACAAATGGAACCGATCTTACAACAACTGACCAGGGAAAACGGCAAACAATTCAGGCTGGTGAAAGTGGATGGTGGGAATGATATTGACGTTATGAAATCACAACAGGTGGAAGCATTGCCGGTTTTTATCGTTTATAAAAAAGGGAAAGAGGTTTGGAAAAAACAGGGGGTGGTTTCATTAGCAGATCTTAAGAAAGCTATGGGTCTCTAGTACCGGTTGATAAACCCCCATGTAATAATTTTGACTGATCCGATCTTATCAGGGTTGAAAAGGCCCATGGTAACCCCTTAAAAAATCTTCTGTAAGCAATCTTTTCTTTCCTTCCAGTTGCAGATCCAACAAGTGTATATAGCCATCCGAACAGGCAAACTTGAGAAATGATTTCCCGTCTGTAACCACGTTTCCGGGTGCATGCAGGGGTTGGGTGATTTCCTTACTGCTGCGAAAAATTTTCAGTATCTTATTATCCAGTCTGGTAATTGCCCCCGGGAAGGGGGATAGCCCCCTGATCAGGTTATGAATCTTTTGTGCGGATCCGGTCCAGTTGATCTGACAGGTTTCTGTAAAGATTTTTGGCGCATGTTTCAATTCACCATGTTCAGTGTTGAGGAGAGTCTGCTGATCAATTTTTTTCAAGGTCCCGTTACAAAGTTCTTTTATGGTTCTGACCAGTAAAACGGCACCGATTTTTTTCATCCGGTCATGTACTTCACCCGTGGTTTCATCTTCACCAATGGGAAATCGGTCCTGTAATAAAATATCGCCTGTATCAATTTCCTGTTTGAGTAGGAAAGTAGTTACGCCGGTTTCTGTTTCGCCATTGATAACCGCCCAGTGAATCGGTGCGGCACCCCGGTATTGTGGCAGCAGCGAGCCATGCAGGTTCAGGGTTCCCATCGGGGGCATATTCCATACAACTTCGGGTAACATCCGGAAAGCCACCACAATCTGCAGATCAGCCTGAAGAGCCTTTAATTGGGTCAGGAATTCCGGATTTTTCAATTTCTCAGGTTGTAAAATGTATAACCCTTTTTCAACAGCATATTTTTTAACGGCACTTTCTGTGAGTTTCATGCCTCTCCCTGCGGGTTTATCGGGGGCTGTGACAACGCCCACCACCTGGAAACCAGCGTTTACAAGGGCTTCCAGTGAAGTCACTGCAAAATCAGGGGTACCCATGAATACGATTCTGAGTTGCTCGGTACTTTTTTTCTCCGGATTAACTGACATCCCGCAAAGATAGGATGGCTATATGGGAATCGGTTCCGGGCAGCGGGTAAATTTGCTTATTCGAAATCGGGATAGAGGAGATATTTTTTCCGGATCTTTTTAAATGCCTGTATATCCTTTTCCCAACTCTTGCGTATCGCATCTTCCGATAAACCGGATTGGATTTGTTCCATTAAATGACTGTTGCCAGCCAGCCGGTTAAAGGCATTTAAACGGGGATCCTGGTTTTTTGCAGGAAGGAAAAAACCTGACTTGTCAGGAAATAGACGATAAGCCTCCAATAAATAGCTGATCGGGATATGGCCATTGATCTTTTTCAAAACCTCATCCGGCTTTCCGGAAAGATTCCATCCATGGCAAACCTGGTTCATCAGTTTGGGTTGGTTGGCACCTTCTCTGGAAACAGGGGTAAATGCAAATAAACTATCCGGCAGGGAGGGGTGGCCAAATTCAGCAAAGGGATGCTCGGTTCCCCTTCCTTCGCTAAGGATGGTTCCTTCAAATAAACAGGTACCGGGATACCAGTATACGGAAGCCATATCCGGGAGATTGGGAGAAGGTTTGACCGGAAGTTGATAAAAACTTTTGTGCGTATAATTAGCGCATTTGATTACCTGAAAATGAAATGCCGTATCGGGTGAATTCCGGGCTCTCTGGTAATAAGCATATTTTTCATTGGCTTTGGGACTCAGCCAGTGTTCACCTGCTATCATAAATGCATATTCAGCCATCGTCATGCCATAGACAATGGGTATGGGTTGCATGCCGACAAAACTCCGGAAAGCCGTATCCAGCACCGGGCCATCTACATAAAACCCATTGGGATTGGGTCTGTCGAGGATCATCAGGGGTTTACTGTTTTCGAATGCAGCTTCCATGAATTCCTGAAGTGATGAAATATAGGTATAGAAACGGGTTCCAACATCCTGTATGTCAAATAGCAATACATCCACCTCTTTCAGGTCTTCGGCATCCGGCTTTCTTTTTTTCCCAAACAGCGATATTACAGGGATACCTGTCGCAGCATCCAGGTAATTGTCGACAGTAGCACCGGCATCTGCCTTTCCCCGGAAACCATGCTCAGGACCAAAAACCCTGGTAATATGGACGCCTAATGCTAATAGTGTATCAACCAGGTGTTTATTACCCACCAGGGAAGTGGGATTGGCAAACAGACCCACACGTTTTCCCTTTAGTAAGGGTAGGTAAACCTGGATTCTGTTGGCTGCAGGCAGGGGAGCTTCACTGTTCAGGGTAGGATGGGATCTCTGTGCGGATAAGGACCCGGGAATTATGGTAAATAATTGGAAAACCAATAGCAACAGGACCGGTAATGGGTTCATTTGATCGGATTTATCGGTTGGAAAGTTACCAAAAACTTGCCTGTTCTTGATTTTGCTTTGTACTTTTGGGCCCGGAAAACGGTCGCTTTTTATAACTGGTTGCTATTTCTTCCGTGTGGTTCCCTATCAGAAGTGCCAAACGAAAACAGAGGGTATATCAAAAAATAAGAAGAGATGGAAGGACAACGGATCCGATATTTTATCAAATGACCTGACCAGTTTCAGGTTTCAAAATCAACACATGCAACAAGTAAAAAAAGGTGATACTGTAAAAGTGCATTATCACGGAAAATTGACAGATGGTACCACTTTCGATTCTTCAGAAGGCCGTGAACCCCTGGAATTCGAAGTAGGAAGCGGACAGGTTATACCAGGGTTTGATGATGGTGTAACCGGTATGGCCATTGGTGAAAAGAAAACCATTCTGATACCTGCAGATGAAGCGTATGGACAAAAGCAGGAGGATATGATTATGGAATTTCCAAAAGAGCGTTTTCCGGAAGATATGGTACCGGAAGCTGGTATGCAGCTGAATATGAGTAACGGGCAGGGACAGAATTTCCCTGTTGTGATTGTTGAAGTAAAGGAAACTGTGGTTATCCTGGATGCCAATCATCCGCTTGCAGGGGAAGACCTGACATTTGATCTGGAATTGGTTGAGATCACCGGTAGCAAATCCATGATCATAATGCCTTAATCGATCCGTATTTCGTACGATTGATTTTTGGATACTATTTCAAAACAAAAGCCTTGTCATGACAAGGCTTTTGTTTTG
>JAGWTX010000267.1 GCA_028875955.1 Bacteroidota bacterium
CTGATCCTGGGTGGGACAGACAAGGGTAATGATTATGGGTTGATCGCGGATCTTGTAAAAGATAAGGTGAAGGCGATCGTATGTATGGGAGCGGATAATAAGAAGATCCTGGAAGCCTTTAAGGACAAGGTTCCGGTAATGGTGGAAACCGATTCGGCCAAAAAAGCCGTAAATGCCTCTTTTAAATTAGCCGCCAAGGGAGATGTGGTTTTGTTGAGTCCTGCCTGTGCGAGTTTTGATCTCTTCAAAAACTATGAAGACAGAGGCACTCAGTTTAAGGAAGCGGTGAAGGAATTATAAGATCAGGGAAGATCCTGTGATACAGGCGCTTCAGCCCGTATTACCGGTATGCTCCTGCAATTTGAATTATGTCAGAGATAAAAGATACGTTGTTTTCACAAATGCCCAGTATCGGTGGGATGCGCGGCCAGCTGGTGAATAGGACCCGGGGTGATAAATACATCTGGGGCATCGTGGTATTGTTGTCGCTGATCTCCATCCTGGTTGTGTATAGTGCAACGGGTTCCCTTGCCTATAAAATGTATAAGGGGAATACCAGCGTCTATCTGTTTAAGCAGGTATCTTTTTCCCTTATCGGGTTAACGCTAATCTATTTTCTGCACCGGATCAATTATACTATTTTCTCAAAGGTCGCCACCATTCTTTTCCTGATATCCATACCCCTGCTTCTGTATACCTTATTGTTTGGTGCCAAGATCAATGATGGAAGCCGCTGGATCAAGCTACCCATCATCAACATGACCATCCAGACAAGCGACCTGGCCAAATTGGCCCTGTTTATGTATATCTCAAGATTGCTGAGTAAGAAACAGGCTACGATCAAGGATTTTAAAAAAGGGTTTATTCCGGTGGTCATGCCGGTTATGATCATTTGCGCCCTCATCATGCCCGCAAACCTGTCCAATGCATTGTTAACCGGCGCAACCGCATTGCTGCTGATGTTTATCGGCAGGGTGAGCCTGAAACATATTCTGCTGACGATCGGTGTGGCATTGATACCCGTGATGATCATCATCCTGGTAGCGAAACTGACGTATACCGGCAAAACCACAGATGAATTGAAAAAAACGGGCATGGCCGAAAAGGTCAAAACCTTCGGTCGATTCGGTACCTGGGTAAAACGGGTGCAGGATTTTATGTATGCCAAAGACAACGAAACACCCTATCAGGTGCAACAGGCGAAAATCGCGATTGCGAATGGGAGTATCATGGTTGGTCTGGGTCCGGGAAACAGCCGGCAAAGAAATTTTCTTCCGCAGGCTTACAATGATTTTATTTATTCGATCATCATAGAAGAATATGGGTTACTGGGAGGCGCATTTATCATCTTTATTTATCTCGTCTTCCTTTTCCGGTGTATCCGCATCTTCAGAAGATGCCCTTATGCGTTTGGGGCATTCCTGGCACTCGGGTTGAGTTTTACTTTGGTGATACAGGCGGTGGCAAATATGGCAGTAAATGTAAACCTGGTTCCGGTAACGGGTGTAACCCTTCCACTGGTGAGTATGGGTGGAAGCTCCTTCCTGTTCACCTGTGGTGCGATCGGCATCATATTAAGTGTGGCAAGAAACGTGGAACAAATGGAAGGGAAGGAACCCCTGCCTGAAAATATACCGGTTCCTGCAGTAAACCATGAAAATACGGAGGCTTCGTAATGGAAGGCAAAACCGAAAAAGAGATATTCCAATCTCAGGGGAAAAGAATCATTATTGCCGGTGGAGGTACCGGGGGACATATATTTCCTGCCATTGCCATCGCCAATGCTTTGAAACAACAGGCTCCGGAAACCGATATATTGTTTGTAGGTGCGATGGGTAAGATGGAAATGGAGAAAGTGCCCCAGGCCGGATACCGGATCATCGGGCTCACCATTGCCGGTTTCAACCGGAAATCCTTACAGAAGAATATCCTGTTACCCCTGAAACTGATCCGCAGTTTCTGGCAGGTGAAAAAAATATTTCAGGACTTTTCACCGGATGCGGTTATTGGTGTGGGAGGCTATTCCTCTTTTCCGGTATTGCGGTTCGCACAGGCGAAGGGGATACCCAGTTTTATCCATGAGAGCAATTCATTTGCGGGAAAAAGTAACCAGCTGCTGGGTAACAAGGCATCTGCCATTTTTGTGGCATCAGATGGGATGGAAAAATTTTTCCCGAAAGAAAAATTATTGAAAACAGGCAATCCTGTCAGAAAAAATATCGCGCAGTCTACCCTTAGCAGGGCAGAGGGGATCCATTTTTTTGGTTTGAATGAACAAAAGAAAACCATACTGGCTGTTGGCGGTAGCCTGGGTGCAAAGTCTATCAATGATGCATTATTACTGCACATCGATGCATGGGAACAAAACGATCTTCAGCTGATCTGGCAAACCGGGAAAACCGATGCCGGTTTGTATCAAACCGCTGCCAGGGGTAAACAAAATATCTGGGTTGGGACATTTATTGAACACATGGAGATGGCCTATGCGGCCGCAGATATTGTGATCAGCCGGGCAGGTGCCATGGCGGTTACTGAGTTATGTGTTGCGGGTAAACCGGCAGTATTTGTGCCCTATCCGCATGCTGCCGAAGACCACCAGACGTTTAATGCTTTGAGCCTGGTCAGACAGGATGCTGCGCTCATGGTTAAGGATAATGAGGCAAAAGAAAAACTGCTCCCTACAGTAATTGAACTGGCCGGAGACGAGAAAAGACAAATGGAACTGAAACAGAAAATACAGTCACTGGCCATCAGCAATGCAGATGAAGTGATTGCTGCAGAAATTTTGAAAAAGATACATGGGTAAGCTGGATACGATACAGAAAATATATTTCATCGGGATCGGGGGCATCGGCATGAGTGCACTGGCCCGTTATTTTCATGCGAGGGGTGCCCGGGTAAGCGGCTATGATAAAACCCAAACACCGCTAACCCTTGCACTGGAAGCCAGCGGCATTGCCATTCATTATACCGAAAGCCTGGATCAGGCACCGATGGATACAGATGCTGTCGTGTATACACCGGCCATTCCGGCACAGCATAGGGAATTGGTTTATTACAGGGAGCATGGATATACGGTAGTGAAACGAAGTGATGTATTGCAATGGATCACCGAAAGCTCTTTCAATATATGTGTGGGAGGTACCCATGGAAAGACAACCGTAACCACTATGATCGCGCACCTGTTGCGTGATTCAGGATATGGCTGTAATGCTTTCCTGGGCGGGATTTCAGCGAATTACCAAACTAATTTCTGGAGTAGTGACCGGAATGTGGTTGTTGTGGAAGCCGATGAGTATGACCGCAGCTTTCTAAAACTGGTTCCCGATGTGGCGGTTGTTACAGCCATGGATCCCGATCACCTGGATATTTATGGTACAGCCGAAGAAGTGGGTAACGCATTTGTACAGTTCTCCCAAAAAGTGAAAGAAGGTGGCTGTCTGGTGGTAAAATACGGTATGGAAAGGGGGGATGAGTTAAAAGCCCACCATACCTATACCTATGCATTGGCGGATAAAAAGGCAGACGTATATGCCAGCCAGGTAACCGTGGAAAAAGGCAGCTATGTGTTTACGGTTGTTCATCAGGACTGGGTAATAAAGGATGTGTTATTGCACATGGGGGGGCTGCACAACATTGAAAATTGCATTGCCGCAATAACCGTTGCAAAATATCTCGGGATTACCGATGAAAAAATAAAAGCGGCTGTTGCCTCATTCAAAGGGGTACGGAGAAGATTTGAATATGCTTTGCATACGGAGCAACAGGTTTTGATTGACGATTATGCACATCATCCTGAGGAACTGAAAGCGCTGATCTCGGGCGTGAGAAGCCTTTTCAAAAAGGAGAAGCTGGTACTGGTTTTTCAGCCGCATCTGTTCAGCAGGACAAAGGATCTGGCAGATGACTTTGCTGAAAGCCTGGATCTGGCGGATGAAGTGATCCTATTACCCATCTACCCGGCCAGGGAATTGCCTATTGAAGGGGTAAGCAGTGATTTGCTATTGCATAAAATGAAATTGACAAATAAACAGGTCCTGACAAAAGAAGCCATGCAGGATTGGATGGCTACGCACCAACCGGGTTTGGTAGTGATGGCGGGAGCAGGGGATATTGATGCACAGGTGCAACCTGTGAAACAAATTTTATTGGCAAATGGGAATACGCAGGTATAACTGGAAAAAGATATTGATCAGTATCCTTTGGATACTGTCGGGAATCGGAACCATTGTTCTGTTAGGCGCAGCCATGCAACAAAAAAGCCAACGACCCTGTGCCGATATCAGGATTGAGATAACAGGCCCTGAAAAATTGATGTTTATCGATGAAAAAGATATCCTCCAGATGATGCAGTCAGGCGGACCTTTGAAAGGGAACAG
>JAGWTX010000268.1 GCA_028875955.1 Bacteroidota bacterium
GAAGAACCCTATCGCATGTTTACCAGCCGTGCGGAATTCAGAACCCTGCTCAGACAGGATAATGCAGACCTGCGTTTGACCGAGATCAGCTACCGGCTTGGACTGGCCAGCCAGGAAAGGATGGATGCCGTTGTCAAAAAACGTGAAGAAGTAAAAGCGGTTAAAAAAATCCTCGCGGAAACCAATGCGGAACCCGCAGAAATCAATCCTTATTTTCTTTCCATCGGATCCGCACCCATCACCGAAAAACAAAAATTCGGTAAGGTTCTTTTGCGGCCCAATGTAGACCTGCCCTCCTTACAAAGAAACATACCGGGTCTTGAAGAAACACTCTCCAACTATTCCGTGGATGCACTCGAACAATCTGAAATCCAGATAAAATATGAACGCTATATCGAGAAGGAACAGGAGATCGTTCAGAAAATGAGTCAGCTCGAAAACATGGTGATTCCCGGAACCTTTGATTATGATAAAGTGCCCGCTTTGTCTAACGAAGCCTTGCAAAAATTCAAAAAGATTAAACCGCATACACTGGGACAGGCCAGCCGGATCAGCGGTGTAAACCCAAGTGATGTTCAGATCCTGATGGTGTACATGGGAAGATAATAATGTATTAACTTTCCTCTCATAAACCAAACATGCTATGAGAAAGAATGTATTCCTGTGTCTGCTGTTATCCGCAGTTTTCTTTTCCTGTAAACAATCCGAAGGTCCGACGCTTCAGAGTTATCATGCCATCGTGGATTCCGGTGTTCAAACCGGAGGTGTGCGGATGATACCCATTGAAACACCTGTTGGAAAATTCAATGTATGGACCAAACGTTTTGGCAACAATCCCAAAATAAAAGTACTGCTATTACATGGTGGCCCCGGCGGAACCCATGAATTTTTTGAAAGCTTTGAAAGCTTTTTCCCGAAAGAAGGAATTGAATTTTATGAATATGATCAGCTGGGATCCTATTTCAGCGATCAGCCTAAAGACAGCAGTCTCTGGACAACCGATCGTTTTGTGGAAGAAGTGGAACAGGTTCGGAAAGCCCTGGGCATGAACAAAGACAATTTCTATCTGCTGGGTCATAGCTGGGGCGGCATACTGGCCACAGAATATGCCCTGAAATACCAGGACAATTTAAAAGGCCTGATCATCAGCAACATGATGAGCAGCTGCCCCGCTTATGGGAAGTATGCAGATGAAGTGCTGGCCAAACAAATGGATCCGAAAGTGCTGGACACCATTCGTGCCATTGAAGCAAGGGGTGATTTTAAAAACCCGAAATACATGGAACTGCTGGGACCCAATTTTTACAACCAGCATTTATGCAGGCTGAACCCCTGGCCTGAAGCGTTAACCCGTGCCTTCCCGCATATCAATAGTGAGATCTATACCATGATGCAGGGTCCTTCAGAATTTGGGATCTCAGGCAGATTGGCAAAATGGGACAGGAGCAAGGACCTGCCAAAAATCAAAGTACCCACGCTTACCATTGGCGGGGCGCACGATACCATGGATCCGGAACACATGAAATGGATGGCCACACAGGTTCAGCATGGCAGAAGCCTGATTTGTCCGGATGGAAGCCATTGTTCCATGTGGGATGATCAGCCACACTATTTCCCGGGTTTAATACAATTCATCAAGGATGTGGATGATGGCAATTTTGGAAAATAGGGTTTTACCGACAGATGGCCGATTTGACCGAAAATATGATGAATGGTTTTTATAAGCCACCCGTTTCAGTAGTTTTAGAATTCTTCCAAACCAACTAATGTATATGAGAAAATTAACGCTCCTGTTTTCAGGGCTGCTGTTTGCATTATTGCTACAGGCCCAGGAAACCTTCCCTGTTAATGGTGTGGCCGACAAAAGAGACGGCTGTTATGCATTTACCAATGCCACCATCGTTCAGAATGCACAATCCACCCTGGAAAAAGCGACAATGGTTATCCGCGAAGGAAAAATCATCGCAGTAGGCAATTCGGTAACCATACCGAAAGACGCAGTGATCGTGGATTGCAAGGGTAAATATATTTACCCCTCCTTCATAGATATCTATAGTGATTATGGTATTGCATCACCTGAGCGCCAGGGAGGCGGAGGTTTCAGGGGGTTCGGACAACCTTCCCAGATCAATTCCAATACCAAGGGGGCGTTTGGCTGGAACCAGGCCATAAAACCCGAAGTGGACGCAGTTAAACATTTTACAACAGATGACACCAAAGCAAAAACCTTCCGGGATATTGGTTTCGGTGCGGTACTGACCCATGTAAAAGATGGCATCGCAAGGGGAACCGGCGCGGTAGTGACCCTTGCCAGCGAGCCCGATAATTTTGCCGTCATCAAAGAAAAAGCATCTGCCAATTATTCCTTTAACAAAGGAACTTCCGGACAATCCTATCCAAGCAGCCTGATGGGAAGCATAGCGCTCCTCCGTCAGACCTATCTGGATGCGAAATGGTATAAGACCCGCCCGGCTTCAGAAGGACTGAACCTATCCCTGGAAGCCTGGAACGCCAACCAGTCCTTACCCCAGATATTTGAAGCGGATGACAAATGGAACGATTTGCGCGCAGATCGCATCGGTGATGAATTTGGTGTACAATATATTATCAAGGGTGGTGGAAACGAATACCAGCGTATGGAGGATATTGCAGCCACGCACGCTCCCTATATTCTTCCTTTAAATTTTCCACAGGCAATGGATGTGGAAGACCCCAACGATGCGAGGTTTGTTTCCCTGGCCGATATGAAGAACTGGGAGCTGGCACCCTCCAATCCTGCCGCTTTTGAAAAGGCAAACATACCCTTCTGTCTGACCGCCGCAGATCTGCGCGATCCCAAACAGTTTACTGCCAATCTGCAAAAAGCGTTTACCTATGGCCTGAGTACAAAAGCGGCCATGGAAGCCTTGACAAAAACGCCCGCCACCATTCTGGGCATCTACGACAAAGTGGGCAGCCTGGAAGCCGGTAAGCTGGCCAATTTTCTGATTACAACCGAACCTGTTTTTTCTGAGAAATCAGTGATCATCGAAAACTGGGTGCAGGGTCATGAATACGATGTAAAAAAAGAAGCCTGGACAGAAAGCCGGGGTGTCTATACCCTGACGATCAGCGGTAAAGAAGGCCAGAGCACTTATGAACTGGAAGTAAAATCAAACAATGCCGCCAATGTCATTGGAAAAGATACCTTAACCGGTAAGTTTAGCAATGATGGCAAACAGGTTAAGCTGAGCTTTTCAACCACACCCCCCAGAAAAGGGCCCTCAGCCGGTAACGGTTTTGGTGGCCGTGGTGCTGCAATGGGTGGTGGTGCGCAATACCGTTTGAGCGGGATCATCAATGGTGATACCTGGAATGGTAACGGGGAAGACATGGAAGGCAATCCGGTTATCTGGTCTGCCAGTTTTTCAAAAGCACTTTCCGAAGATTCGGTCAGAAACAGACGCACCCCGCCTTTACGACTGGGGAAAGTTACGTATCCCTTTGATGGATATGGCTGGGAGGAAAAACCCAAACAGGAAAACCTGCTGATCAAACACGCAACAGTCTGGACCAACGAAATAGAAGGAAAACTGGAAGATGCGGATGTACTGGTAAAAAACGGTAAAATCGTAAAAGTGGGTAAGAACCTGAGTGATGCCAGCGCCACCGTAATTGACGCGACTGGAAAACATGTCACACCAGGCATCATTGACGAACACTCCCATATTGCGGCCGCATCCATCAACGAAGGCGGACAATCCGTTACTTCTGAGGTAAGAATCGGAGATAACCTGAACCCGGAAGATATCAATATCTATCGTCAGTTAAGCGGCGGGGTAACGACTTCGCATATCCTGCATGGTTCAGCCAATACAATCGGCGGACAAACACAACTGATCAAATTGCGCTGGGGAGCCGATGATGAAGGTCTGAAATTCAAAGGCGCCGATCCCTTTATCAAATTCGCCCTGGGTGAAAATGTAAAAAGAACCACGTCTTCCGCCAACAACCGTTTTCCGGATACCCGTATGGGTGTGGAAGAAGTATTGAATGATGCGTTTACCAGGGCCATCGATTACCAGCGGGCCATGAAAGCCGATCCCAATACCAGAAGAGACCTGGAACTGGATGCGCTGGTTGAGATCCTGAACAAACAACGGTTTATCACCTGTCACTCTTATGTACAAAGCGAGATCACGGCTGCCATGCGGATCGGTGACAAGTTTGGTTTTACATTCAACACTTTCACGCACATCCTGGAAGGATATAAAGTGGCCGACAAGATGAAGGCGCACGGTTCCAACGCATCCACCTTCTCTGACTGGTGGGGATATAAAGTTGAGGTTACCGATGCGATTGCCTACAATGC
>JAGWTX010000269.1 GCA_028875955.1 Bacteroidota bacterium
GGTATCCGTGGTTGTTTTTACTCCGTTCAGATAGTCTTCCACTGCTTTATCGGCAGCTACCAGGCCATTCTGCAATTCTTTGCTTTCAAAGGTATACACTTCAAAAAACTGGAGATTTGCGGTTGACTGCAGGAAAGCCCTTACACGTTCCTTATCCGTCACACCCGCCAGTTCTATGCTGATATATCCTTTGGCAGGGTCGGGGTTGATATTGGGGGATGCCACACCAAACCGGTCGATACGGGTACGCAGGATGCGGTAGGTGGTATTAAAGGCAATGCCCGCCTGCTCTTTCAGATAAGAGATCACTGCATCGTCGCTGGCATCGAATTTTATCTTGCCATTACTGCGGGATGCAAAGAAAGGCGCCAGTTTCAGGGAAGGATTCACTTTTTTCAGTTCGCTCTGGAATAAAGTGATCAGATCCGCACTGGTATTGGCTTTGATGGCAACGGCCTGGTTAAGGGCTTTGTTGAAATCAACATCCTTTGTGTAATTGGACAGGGATTTGATCAGTGCATCCATTTCCACTTCCATGGTTACACTCATTCCACCCTGCAGGTCAAGACCGAGCATCAGCTCTTTTTCTTTGGCACTGCGGTAAGTGGTCAGGCCAAAAGCCAGTTTGGCATCCTTGGTACTATCCAGCAAACGCTTAACCCTTTCCTTTTTCAGATCACTCAGCGTATCTGCATACGCTGCCTGTAATTCTTTGTTTCCGGGGTATTTTGCTTCGGGAGTCGGGAAGGTTTTCAGCCATTCTTCGGCCTTATTTTCCATCTTACTTTCATAGTTTTTGACAAACCATGTAAAGGACAATTGATACACACAGATGAGTATCAAGGCAATCGCAAAAAATCGCACTAAACCTTTCAGTTGCATATTAGTAACGGTTTACAAATTTTTTTAGAGCGGCAAAGATAGGGGAATGGTAATGAAATCTGTTATCTGCCTTTTCTTCTGATGCTGACAAAAAAACCGGAAACAAAATTCCGGTCTTTACATATGCAAAATATTTTAAATTTATTTGACGTCGGTTAAGGTTACATCAAAAAATAAAGGTGAATTGGGTGGAATCGTTGTACCCGCCCCTGTACAGCTGTAAGCCAATGCAGAAGGGATGACCAGCTTGATCCGCCCGCCTTTTTTGATCAGGGGAATACCGATTTTCCATCCATCAATCACATTGGAAAGATTTAAGGTAATCGGATTGGAAGTTGCATCAAAAGTGGTGCCATTCAGGAGTTTGCCCGTATACACGACTGATACATTGGAAGTACTCACAGGTGCAATCGTGCTTCCCGGCGTGATGATCTCATATAACATACCACTACTGTGCTCCGTATAATTGATACTATTCGCATTGCAATAAGCTACCATCTGAGCTTTTTCCGAAGCCACACTCGCCGGTTGGCAACCACTGGCATCCTTTTTACCGCAGGAACCCATTAAAAGCATCGAAAAAAGAAAAACAGAACCCAGATATTTTTTCATTGTATTTTTTTTAATAAGACCTGATTATTTGTTGTAAGGCTGCTTTGAAACAGAATTTTCCTCCCTTTTCAGGGCGGCTTTCAATTCCAGGTAGCGCTGTTCCTGTGTTTCCCACTTGAATTTCCGGTAAATAAATGCCATGAAGACGGATAATAAGATGATGGCCAGCAGCAGAACAAAGGAACTGAGACGGGAATTGGCAACCATCACAGCCCGGGTATCCCATCCGGATTCCAATACAACCAGGATGGCAACCCCAATGGCAAAACCGGCTGACATACCGACGAGGAGGGGACGGAGACTGGTACGCTGTTTCTCCCGGTTTTCTTGCCAAAAAGTCAAAAATGCCTCATTTTCAGGACTCAACATGTTGCAAAAATAGGATTTCAGTCCTTATGGAATTTTCTTTTATGGGAATAATTGCCCGCAAAACTCTTCGGAATAGCCATATTTTGATTATCTTATAACAGGTTTTACCGGAAAACAAACTTTTATGGCCCCTCCGAAGCGATTTGCTGCTTTTTTTTTCTGGACAATACTGGTATTGCATTGTATAGCCATTTATTTTTCCCGTACAGAACTAAGGGGGCTAACAAAGCTTCTTCTGATACCGGCTCTTTTCACAGGCTGGATCTTACCAGCCAGAAAGAACGGATATCCGGTATCCAATCTTGTCATAATGGGTTTATTGTTTTCCCTGGCAGGGGATACTTTATTGATGCTGAAAGGAAGTCTTTTTTTCCTGTTGGGTATGCTGGCTTTTATGGGCACGCATATCTGCAATGGCGGTTATTTTTTTATACTGATCGGGAAAAAACTTCCCGCTATCAAAAAACTGTTACCCATTACCGTTTTTTTGATATTGTTGGCCGGATCCATTTTCCTTTTTTTACGACCGGTGCTTCATGAATTTACCATCCCGGTACTGGTGTACATGCTGCTGATTTCGGGTATGGCTTTTCTGGCTGCTGCAACCGGACAGGTGAATTCACTTCATAAAATTGCTGCCGCCTGGTGGATACCGGGTGCGTTATTGTTTGTGTTTTCCGATGGATTACTGGCAATAAACCTGTTCTGGATCAAGCATTCATTACTCGATATACCCGTGATGATCAGTTATGCAGCGGCCCAGTATTTATTGGTTAACGGGTTTGTGAGATCAGCCATGCCAGCAGAAAATACAGCAACCTGATATCGTTTATGAAAAGATTCATACATACCAAATTCTTATGGCTGTTCTGGCTGGATCTGCTGATTCATTGTGTTTTTCAGCATTACCAACTGATCTATGTGGCCATCACCAAACCGCTGTTGGTTCCCCTGTTAATGACGTTTCTTTTTCTGAATGATGAATATATCGGAAGTCCGGTAGGGAAAGTGTTATTTTATATAGGGTTGTTTTTGGCTTTTTTCGGGGATATCCTGCTCATTTTAATCAACGATACTTTTTTTCTTAGTGGCATGATCGCTTTTATGCTGATGAATGTCAGCTACAGTATCTCCCTGACCTATATTCAGCCTTTGCAGTTGAAAAGATGGTTGCCTCTTTCACTTACTGCCCTTGTTTTGGCACTGGTGGCCTACACATTTCATCAAATGATGAAGGATGAACTGGGTCAATATGCCATGCCCGTAAACCTGTATATGGTTACCGTGGCCATCATGGTTCTGCTTGCCGTGAATGTTGTCTTTAACAAGGAAAAGCGAAAGATTGCCCTGCAGTATCTGATTCCGGGGGTATTGATCTTTTTAGTGGAAAATGTTCTGGTAGCCGTCAACAAATTTCATTTTGATCATCAGAAAGATATTTTTGCTCTGGTCATGTTTTTATATGGTCTTGCCCAGTTTTTACTGGTTATGGGGTTTGCCAAGATTTATTTGAAAGTAAGATCCTTTCCTGTTCCGGAATAATCGTATCCGCATAAAAAAGCCCGGCATTTTTTGCCGGGCTTTATAAGATAGTCAGTAAAACTGACGGGGATTTGATTAGTATCCACCCATTCCACCCATATCAGGTGCACCACCATGGTTATGGGCAGCTTCAGGTTTTGGCTTATCTGCAATCACACACTCTGTTGTTAACAACATAGCTGCAATAGAGGAAGCATTTTCCAAAGCTACACGGGTTACTTTGGTAGGATCGATTACACCGGCTTTGAACAGGTTCTCGTAAACTTCAGTACGTGCATTGAAACCAAAGTCGCCTTTGCCTTCTTTGATCTTCTGAACCACGATAGAACCTTCGATACCGCTGTTGATCACGATCTGACGCAGTGGCTCTTCGATCGCTCTTTTCACGATCTGGATACCGGTTGTTTCGTCTTCATTGGAACCTTTCAGTTTCTCCAGGCTTTCAACCGCACGGATATAAGCCACACCACCACCAGGTACGATACCTTCTTCAACGGCAGCTCTGGTAGCGTGTAAAGCATCGTCTACACGGTCTTTCTTCTCTTTCATTTCAACTTCTGTTGCAGCACCTACATACAATACTGCCACACCACCGCTTAATTTAGCCAGGCGTTCCTGTAATTTTTCGCGGTCGTAATCAGAAGTGGTATTTTCAATCTGGGCTTTGATCTGGTTCACACGGGCAGTGATGTCCGCTTTCTTGCCTTTTCCACCAACAACAATGGTATTGTCTTTGTCGATGGTAACAGAAGAAGCCTGTCCTAAATAACTCAGGTCAGCGTTCTCCAGTTTAAAGCCCTGCTCTTCACTGATCACGATACCTGCAGTCAGGATAGCGATATCAGTCAGCATTTCTTTTCTGCGGTCACCAAAGCCGGGTGCTTTTACAGCAGCCACTTTCAGGGTGCCACGTAATTTGTTTACAACCAGTGTTG
>JAGWTX010000270.1 GCA_028875955.1 Bacteroidota bacterium
TCGAACTCACGACCTTCCCGCCATAAGGCGGGATGCTCTACCCGAGAGCGCATCGAATTGCCGATTCTCGCAAATGACCTGAGCCGTTAGTGAGAATCGAACTCACGACCTTCCCGCCATAAGGCGGGATGCTCTACCCGAGAGCGCATCGAATTGCCGATTCTCGCAAATGACCTGAGCCGTTAGTGAGAATCGAACTCACGACCTCTTCCCTACCAAGGAAGTGCTCTACCCCTGAGCTACAACGGCTTAACTCAGTTTGAAGCTGGTAGTCTGCCGTTTGCAGTTTGAACCACAGACTACAAACCACAGACTACAAACTACGGACTGTTCAGAGCGGAAGACGAGGGTCGAACTCGCGACCTATAGCTTGGAAGGCTATCGCTCTACCAATTGAGCTACTTCCGCTTGTAACCACCGAAAATTAAGCAAAGGTGGATTAGATTTCTAAGAACTATTTCGATCACCATTCTGATTACGAATCAAATTCAATGATCAGACCACTTTCGCTTACGCTTGGGTGATCCTGGTGGGCAGAGTAGGGTTCGAACCTACGTACTCGTGAGAGAACAGATTTACAGTCTGTCGCCTTTAACCACTCGGCCATCTGCCCTGAAACCCGTTTGCTATTTCATTTCCGGTGCCTGTTTCTAAAAACTTCAGACCCCGGACCCGATAACAGACGGTAGTTAGAGCCGAAGAAGGGAGTCGAACCCGCGACCTACTGATTACAAATCAGTTGCTCTACCAACTGAGCTACTTCGGCATAGATACGGGAAAAATCGAGATCGGAACCTCCGGAGCCTTACCGGTCCGGTTCAGATTCATACTTCCTTAGTTTCCAAATACAAAGAACAGTCCCATTTTTTGGGATGGCAAAGGTAATGGAAAACTTTATTCAGCAAAATTTTGAAAAGAAAATTTTCGGACAGTTTTCAACACCCTGTCAACTTTATCCGGTTTCAGCGTATTTCAGGGAAGTTCCAGGTGGTTGCGGGAGGGTACGGAAAGGGAATAGATCACCCTGACCGAATCATCGGATAAGACCCGGTTCTGCATGACCAGGCTGTCTGAATAGCGTACATTGTCCACGCTGTACTGATAGCTGATGAGTAGCTTACCGGCCGGCATTTTTTTACGCTGTACAATGCGGGCGCGGGTTTCACCGGTTAGTTCTTTACAGGCGGTAAACAGTAAAACAAAGGGAATGAAAACAAGGATCCGCTTCATAGTCAGTCAGGAATAAAAAAGGCTTCCCGGGTTTAGGGAAGCCTTTTCTGGGTTAGGCAGCAAGTTTTTCTTTTTTTCGTTTGATTTGAGATACGATAGACTCCATGGCAGCATCAAAGGAGTCTTCGAAAGATTTTGAGGATGCTTTTGCAAAAAAATCATGTCTTGGTACATGAATCCTGATTTCCACGACTTTGTCCTTTATCGTATGTACCACATTGTCGAGTTTCAGATACACATCCACTTTCAGGATCCGGTCATGAAAAGTGCTCAGTTTCTCCAGTTTGCGTGTTACATAATCAACCAATTTGTCGTCTGCGTCAAAATGCACAGTTTGAATGTTAACGTTCATAGCAACTCACGTTTAATCGGTGAAAAAATATATTTGAAAGAACTTTTTGATTGGTTTTCCCGGCTATCGGTTTACCGCCTTACCGGGACTAACAAGTTACACCGAAAATTGAGATTTTCCATAAAAACAAACCGATTTTTTGACAATTTTGGGAAGGCTTTATCATTCAGGCTTTGGGGTGAGCTTTGTTGAACACTTCCTTTAGTTTTTCTATACTGTTATGGGTATAAATCTGCGTGGCTGCCAGGCTGCTGTGCCCCAATAATTCCTTGACGGCATTCAGGTCGGCACCATGATTCATCAGGTGCGTGGCAAAACTATGGCGTAAGATATGCGGACTCTTTTTCTGTAATGTGGTCACCAGGGCAAGCATCTCTTTTACGGATGCATATACCGCCCTGGGCTGCAGCGCTTTCCCCTTCTCCGTAATGAACAGGTTGGGGGTTCCGGCAGCCTTTACGGGTTTTTCTTTTATATATACCAGCAAATCCTCCACCAAGTCTGCTGAAAGGGGAATGATGCGTTCCTTATTGCCTTTACCGAGCACTTTTACCTGGCCATTGGAAACATCCAGCTGGGATTCTTTCAAATGTATCAGTTCACTCAAACGCATACCGGTTGCATAGAACAGCCTGATGACCAGTTTATCGGTCCTGCCCTTCCAGGTATCCGCAAATTCCACGTGTTCAAACAGGGTGGACATATCCTTCTCTTCCACAAAAACCGGCAGCCGTTTGCTGATCCTGGGTGCCGTAACGGTGGTCATCGGCGTTTCCTTCAATACGCCGGTCTTCAACTGGTATTTAAAAAATGATTTCAGGGTAGAGATCTTGCGGTTGATGGTTTTGGAACTGATCCCCTCTTCTTTTAACTCTGCCAGCCAGCTCCGGATCAACAGGGCGGAGATTTCCTCAATGGCGGGCGAATCAAACTGACTGGCCAGGTAAGCAAAGAACTGGGCCAGGTCGTTCTCATAGGAAACAATCGTATGCTGCGAGTAACGCTTCTCGAATTTGAGGTAGTCCAGGAATGACTGGCAGGATGGTTCTTGGGGTAGGGACATAAAAAAAGTAGCCTAAAGTTACAAAACCCGGGCTACTGAAATATGTTTGGGGAAGAAGAAAATTACTTCTCTATCTTGCCGCTGGCGATGTTCTGCTTGTAGATTGCTTTCAAAACCTGTCCACGACGTACTACGGATGGTTTGATAAAGGCCTGACGCTCTCTTAATTGCAGCAAAGTTTTACTTTTTTCAAACTTCTTCTTGTACTTTTTGAGCGCCTTGTCGATGTTTTCGCAATCTTTTGAATCGATGATAAGCATAATTGATATACCTCCTCAGGTGTTTTTTAGGACCGCAAAGATAGGATTTGCCGGTAAATAACCAAGGGAAAAATAAAATATCTCTTCCGGATCCAAAAAATTCTCCCGATCGGATTCCCGGATCGCCGCTTGGAATTTCCGCTCCCCCATTTACCTTGCACCCATGTTTACAGGAATCATCGAATGTACCGGAAAGATTCTCTCCCTCGAGAAAAAAGGAACCAACCTGGAATGCTGGATCAGCTCCCCTATTTCGGGTGAACTGGGCATTGACCAGAGTGTGAGCCATAACGGGGTCTGTCTCACAGTTGACCAGTTGGGTGAAAACAGCCACCGCGTCACCGCCATTGAAGAAACCCTTCGGAAAACAGCTTTAAGCGAATGGGTAGTGGGGATGGAAGTCAATCTGGAGCGATGCCTGCCCATGAATGGCCGACTCGATGGTCACCTGGTGCAGGGGCATGTGGACACGACCGCTGTCTGCACCCATAAACAACAACGCGAGGGCAGTTGGGAATACCGTTTTACCTTCCCCCCCTCCTTCGCACAGCTGGTGATTGAAAAAGGCTCCATTTCCGTCAACGGAACCAGCCTTACCTGTTTCAATATCGGACGGGACCATTTTACCATCGCTATTATCCCCTACACCTATACCCATACCAATATCCATCAGGTGGAACCAGGCACAAAAGTGAATATTGAGTTTGATATGATCGGCAAATATGTCCAGCGAAGGGCCGATCTAAGTTGAGACGGGGAATGGTGCAACGATTTTCTGGTTTTTTAGCGCATTGGGAGAAATGATTCTCCCACTTTATTCGCGTAATCTTCGCGGCATTGTAAACATTTGCATTTTACAAACCGGAAACCAATAACCAATAACCATTCACAACCACAGACCACAGACTACAGACCACAGACTACAGACTACAAATCGAAGCGAAAATCCCGCGAATAGCGGAACGCCTAACTAAATCACCCTTCCCTTCAAAGCCCCGCTAACTGCCGCATCCATGGCCCTTTCGGCAAAGGGTCGGGTAACTTCATTGAGGGCTTCGATCTTGGCATGAATCAGGTCTTTGTCTTCCATGGTCAATGCCAGCTGTAGTGCCTGCATGGCGGTTGCAGTGGCCGTCATCTCCTCTTTTTCCAGCAAGCCTGAATTTTTTGCGATAAATTTTTCGGTAACATCCAGTAGCTGTTCTCCCTCGGTACGGGCTTCCACCAGTGCACGGGTTTGCATATCTTCCTTTGCATGCGTGATACTGTCCAGTAGTCTTTCCTCCACTTCTGCATCGGTTAAGCCATATTGGGGTTTTACCTCGATGGACTGTTCCACACCGCTTCTCAATTCCTTTGCGGTTACTACCAGAATGCCATCTGCATTGATCAGAAAACTCACTTCCACTT
>JAGWTX010000271.1 GCA_028875955.1 Bacteroidota bacterium
CCCGCACCCTTCAATACGATTACGGCATTGAATGGTTCTCCATCCGGAAAGTCGTTGTTTGACAATCCGCTGGGTTACGGGAATACCTACAATTCACCATACGGTGGACCAGACTATACCCTGTTGCCTTTCTTCTCAACCAGTAAGCCATATAATAACCAGGCTGCTGCCTACAATACAACATCACTCTATGATCCAACCATCAAGACCTCACTTCGGGTGAACTATGAACAGGGTTTTGACATCAAATTCCTGCACAATCGTTTAGGATTTAGTGCAACAGCTTTTCAGTACATCGATGGTCCTTCCATCCTGGCGAATTCCATTTCATCCGCCACCGGATTTACCACCTACTACCTGAATGCATTGAAGATCAAAAAAACAGGGTATGAGTTTTCCTTGACAGGAACGCCAGTGAAAAACTATCATGGTCTTAGCTGGGATGTGTTGGTCAACTGGAGCACTTTCAAGGATGTGTATAAGGAACTGCCTCCCGGTTTGACAGCCTATCGCAATTTCTTCCAGGTGGGTGACCGGATCGATAAGCTCTACACCAGTGCATTTGTTAGAACACCTGATGGAAAAATCATCAATGATGCAAGCGGTAAGCCGTTACGTAACCCCGTAGCGCAATACCTGGGAAACCTCTATGCAGATTACAACTGGAGTATTTATAACAAAGTAAGCTATAAAGGATTTACCCTGGGCTTCCAGTTTGATGGAAGTGTGGGTGGTGTCACTTCAGATTACATGCACAATAAAACCATGCGTGGCGGACGGAACATCGAAACAGCGGAAGGTGCCCTGGGTGATGCCCGGTATCAGGACTGGAAGAATTTTGGTGTAGCGGGATATTCAGGTTCCTATGTAGGGGAAGGGGTGGTTATTTCAAACAATGCACCGATCAACTACAATTCACAAACCGGTGCCATTACCAATTATGGTGCATTACAGTACGCACCCAATACGACAAAAGTTTTCGTGCAGGATTATGTAAGTAAGTATTATGGTATCGACGAAGCCAACCTGATGAGCAAGACCTATGCCAAACTGAGAGAAGTGACACTGGGTTATGATATACCGCAGCGTTTTTTGAAAAGGTCGTTTATCTCGAAAGTGACGGTTTCCATTGTAGCACGTAACCTGATCTATTTCTATGCCGATAAACGCTTTAAAGACGTTGATCTGGATCAGTATCCACAGGGTCTTTCGTCTACCGGACTACAGTCGCCCACATCACGTCGTTTCGGCTTTAACCTGAATGTTACTTTTTAACAGAAAAATCAAATCATTATGAAAAAGATACAATGGATACTAAGCCTGCTTGTTTTTACGGCAATGGTATCGGTCAGTTGTAAAAAATCCTATTCGGATCTGAATCAGAACCTGAATAAGCCAACTGCGGTTCCACCCTCGCTTTTGTTAAACGGGATACTGGTTAGCATGCACGATGACGCAGGCGGAAATGCAGAAATATATAGCCAGTATTATATTTATAACTACGATTACTATGGCAATAACCGCTATGATCTGGGAAGTGGTTCCAACTACTATGGTACGCTGGAAAATGTGGTGAAGATGGAAGAAGCGGCAGTAAAAGCTGGAAATGCAACGGTGAATCCATACAGTGCATTGGGTAAATTTTTCAGGGCTTATCTGTTTACCAAGATGAGTCTGCAGATGGGTGATATCCCGATGACCCAGGCATTACAGGGTGCTGCAAATCTGACGCCGGCCTATGACCCGCAAAAAAAGGTATTTCAGACTGCATTGGCCTGGCTGGATACTGCCAATACGCAGCTGTCCACTTTGGTTGGTAAAAATGATGCATCGCTTTCCGGTGATATTTATTACGGGAATGATCTGAAGAAATGGCAGAAAGCAGTCAATAGCTTTAAACTCCGATTGCTGATCCAACTCAGTAAGAAAGCGGTTTCTGATGCGGATCTGAATATCCCGCAGCAATTTGCCAACATCTTTAACAATCCCACCCAATACCCCATATTTACAGGCATGGGAGATAATCTGCAATACAATTATGTGGCACCCACGAACTACTATCCGGACAATGCAGCCAACTTTGGTTTTAACGGTTCCAGGAAAAATATGTCGTTGACACATCTGGGTCTATTGCAGAAGTTTCACGATCCCCGTCTGTTCATCGTTGCTGAACCGGCCAGGTATCTGGTTGATACCAAAAAACAGCCTGATACCAGTTTTGCTTCCTTTGTGGGTGGTGATCCGGGTCAGGATCTGGGTATCATGTATAACGATGCCGGTCTTGGTAAAATTTCTTTTCTGAACAGAAAGCGCTATTACTCCGGTTATACAGCGGAACCCGCCATACAGATCGGCTATATTGAAATGTGTTTCAACATCGCCGAAGCCGCCAATCGCGGCTGGATCACAGCGAATGCGGAAGACTGGTACCAGAAAGGGATCAAGGCGTCGCTGGCTTTTTATGGTATTCCTGCTTCAGGCGGTGATTTTACCGCAAGTTTTTATCGTCCCGGTTCAACCGATGTGACCAATGCTGCGAATTATGACAACCGCACGATCAACTTTGACTACAACGCCTATTATGCACAAGGTGAAGTGAAATATGCGGGCAATAATGCAGATGGATTGAAACAGATCCTCCAGCAAAAATACCTCGGTTTGTTTCGTCAGTCGGGTCTGGAAGCCTATTATACGTACAGGAGAACCGGGATCCCAACCTTTAGTACGGGATCCGGAACCGGAAACAGTGGTCGTATCGCATTGCGGTTTAAATACCCGGTAAGTGAACAAACCGCCAATGCTGCCAATTATAAGGCGGCTCTCGCCAGTCAGTTCGGCGGTAACGACGATATCAATGGTCAGATGTGGATCATCAAATAGCGTGTTTTCTTAACAATTACATGGGCGCAGTTTTTTTTACAAGCGGAGCCTTTCCAGGCTCTGCTTTCCTTTTGAAATCATCATCTCTTCTTATGAAAAAATATGTATTCGGTTTTGTATTTGTATTTGTATTATGCTGTCTTTCTCTTTCAGCGCAGCAAAAAACAAAAAACCTGGTTATCGTTACCCTGGATGGCATGCGCTGGCAGGAAGTGTTTGGGGGCATTGATGCCTCACTGCTAAAAGACAGCCGGTTTACCCACGACAGTTCCGGAACTGCCAGGGATTTCTGGAATGATACGCTTTCCATTCGCAGGAAAAAATTATTCCCTTTTTTATGGTCGGTCGTTGCAAAAGAAGGACAGCTGTATGGAAACCGGTGGAAGGATAACAAGATGAATGTGACCAATCCCTACCAGTTTTCCTATCCGGGATACAATGAAATATTTACGGGTTATCCGGATGTGGCCATCAATTCAAACGATAAGATCCGAAATCCCAATACCAGCGTGCTGGCATACCTGAATCAGCAGGAGGGTTTTGCCGGTAAAGTAGCAGCTTTTTCCACCTGGGATGTATTTCCTTATATCCTGAATACCTGGTCAAGTGGCGTATACGTGAATGCAGATGTGGATACCCTTCGTTTCCCGGATGCCAATCTGAAACTGGTCAATGACATGCAATTTCTCACCACAAGACCGATCGGGGTTCGTCCTGATTTGTTAACCTATATGGCAGCACGCGAATACATGAAAGATTACCATCCGCGGGTATTGTACATTGCATTTGACGAGACGGATGATTTTGCACACGGAGGCATGTATGATCAATACCTGAAAAGCGCACATGCTGAAGACGGAATGTTGGCCGATCTGTGGAAATATATCCAGTCGGATCCCCGGTATAAAAATAATACAACCCTCATCATTACCTGCGATCATGGCAGGGGCGATCAGCTAAAGGAAACCTGGCGTGACCATGGACAGAAGATCCCGGAATCCGGCCAGATCTGGATGGCAGCCATCGGACCCGATACCTTACCTTTAGGAGAGCTGAAAACACCCGGACAGGTGTATCAGCAACAGCTGGCTGCCACATTCGCGGCCCTATTGGGATTTCATTTTACGGCAGAACATCCGGTGGGTAAACCTATTCCAACGATCTATTCAAAATAATATGCAACCTGAAAACATACAACAGACCATTGCAGAAATACTTTCTCTCTATGAAAGGTTTGGGGATGATGATTATATCGGAGAACCTGTTTCACAGATAGAACACATGTGCCAATGCGCACAACTGGCTGAAAGGGAGGGATATGATGATGAAGTGATCCTGGCTGCATTTTTTCATGATATCGGGCATCTTTGTGAACACATTATGCCGGTTACATTTATGGAAAGCTATGGGGTCATGGATCATGAAAAACTGGG
>JAGWTX010000003.1 GCA_028875955.1 Bacteroidota bacterium
TTTCAAGAATATTTTCTTGTTGGTCGGGCGACCAACAAGGGCAGGGAAGTGCATTGAAATGTTATCTAATCTTATAATTCTTTACTTCGCCTCAGTTGGTCGCCTGACCAACTGAGTAAACTGATTATTCTCAGGAATACTTTCTTGTTGGTCGGGCGACCAACAAGGGCAAAGAGAGTTCATTGAACCGATATCTTATCATCTTATAATTCTTTGATCCGGATATTTTTGAAACGAACCACATCACCATGCCCCAGGAATCCGATATGGCCGGTGGTTCTCAGTAATCCGGGATGTTCTTTGTGATCCATGGTCCCGTTTTGGGAAGCTTCTTTGATATCGCCATCCACAATCACGGTTCCATTCAAGATCACTTTGATCGAAGTTCCTTTGGCAATGATCTCTTCCTGGTTCCATTGGCCCACAGGTTTGAGATAACCTCTTTTGGCCGGGATGACACCATACACTGAACCATGATACTGGTAAGGATGCAGGTTTTTATACATCTCAGCCTCATTGTCAAGCACCTGGATTTCCATCCCCACATAAGCTGCATCTCCTTCCAGCGGTGCACGGATCCCGATACCATTATTGGCGCCGGGTGTCAGTTGAAATTCAAAACGGTACGAGAAATCGGCGTATTCATTTTTTGTATACAGGTTACCCGCACTTTTTTCAGGATGCACAACAATTGCCCCGTCTTCCAGCAAATAGCCCTGCGTATTCCCGATCCACTGATCCATGTTACTGCCATCAAATAATGGGGTATAGCCCTGGCTTTTTTCTTCCGCAGACAAGGGGGTGAGATAGGTTTCCGGAATTTCCCTCAGATAAATATTCCGGTATGCCACATAGGTTCCATGCGCCTGCAATTCGATCTGTTCTTTTGGGAAAATCGGGATGCTACGATCCCAATAATTTTCCAACACTATGTTATCTGTTACCAGCTGGCCATTCAGATAAACGGTTACCTTATCACCTTTCATGATGATATGAAACTGGTTCCATTCTCCAATTTTATTGTCAGCCACCACTAACGGTTTGGACATGTTTTTCTGGTTATTGTACAATCCACCGGAACCCACTTCTGCACCTACCTCCCTGCGACTGGTGTCCCAGATCTGTACCTGCGGGCTTCCCCGGAGATAGATACCCGCATCTCCTTTTTCGGTAATCTTCCAGTCAACATACATTTCAAAATCACCGTATGGCTTATCCGTACAAAGATTATCCCCATGACCCGTAAAGATCAACAACCCATCCTTTACGATCCAGTCGTTCTTTGTTTTTTCATTGGCTTTTTCCTGTGCATCCGCCAGGGCCTGGGGTGTCATTTTGGAACGACTGATCGGATTACCCACCAGCGCCTTCCATCCACTCAGGTCTTTTCCATTGAACAGGGAAACAAAACCATTGTCATAAGGCATGGCTTTAAGATGCGTTTTTAATTTACCTGCCAGTAAGGCACTGTCTTCCCCTTTGATCAGGGGTAAGGATTTTTCCAGCACATCCCTTACCGCCGTTCCGCGGATGGTTGGATCCTTTAATGACATCCTTGCACAAATACGTGCCGCAAATGGATTGACCTGTGGATCATCCAGGGATTTGCTGACAAACATAAAGACCGGGAATCCGCCAATGGATTCCGCTTCTGCCAATACCCGCATTTTTTGTGTAGGTGATGGAAGTTTTGCATAGGCATCTTCCAAATGCAATAAATGTTGAACCGGGTTTGTTTCCTGATCCTTTGAAGTCGTATGTGAAATTATTTGTGGTAAAACCATGGATGCATTATCGAGTGCAGCCTGGATATGTTTTTTTTCAGACTCGCTGGCGCCACTCAGGGCTTTTTTCAAAGCGGCAATGGATTTGTCAGAATGAATGGCCGCCAATGCCCGGGCCGCATTGGAACAGTCTTCCTCCCGGTTAAGGTATTTGCTCAGGCTTTTCACGGCCACATCTTCTCCCAGCAATCCCAGGTATTTCATGATCAGTTCGTTGCTGTAATAGGTATGGGTTTGTTCCAATCCTTTCACCAGGATCTGTGCTGCCTTTTTCTTCCAACCCGCATTCATGGCAGCGTTTTGCACATAGGCACTCAAGGCATAGGTGGCACTGAGTTTGAGCGAATCATCGTCCAGCAGGGTAAACAATTGCGACCATTGGCCGTTTTTCCAGTCATGCATTTCTGCCAGGGCAGCGGATGCATCGGAAGCCTGTTGATAGGGAAATGCGGAAAGTGTTTTTGAAATCGGATCATGCTGGGCAGAAAGCTGAAGCATGGCAACCATCAGCAGGCAAAGGATAGACAATTTTTTCATCTTGCGTTTTTGTTTTCAGGGGTTCAGACATTCCAGGGGGAACGCATGGGTGGATTGATCATCCGGTTGGCTTCTTCATCGTTCAGGAAACTTTGGGTTACCGGATCAAAATGAAGGGTTCTTCCCAGTTGTAAAGCGATCTTTCCCAGGTTGATGATGGTACAGGAGCGGAATCCGTTCGATTCATTCAATGCAAAGGGGGTCCTGTATTTGACCGATTCCAGAAAATCGGTAACCTGTGGTTCGGGATCCGGCATCATGGCCAGCTTGTCTTCGATATTCGGTATGGTACATTTGAAACCGGCATACAATTTCCCATTGGGTCCTTCGATATAAGCTGCTTCGGGATCCTTGGCTTCCCCATCGAGTACGATCTTACAACCGTCTGCATAGGTAAATGTGATCTTCCGGAAAGTGCCGCAGGCATCGGGGTGTTGTTGTTCTGCATCCACTTCCACCAAAACAGGACTGGTTTCATCCTTGCCTAAAAAATATTGGATGGGATCGATATAGTGTTGTCCCATATCACCCAGTCCGCCCCCGTCATAATCCCAATAACCGCGGAAGGTCTGGTGCACCCGGTGGGGATTATAAGGTTTGAAAGGAGCCGGTCCGAGCCATCTGTCATAATCTAATTCCGGTGGAACGGGAAGGGTGTCGAGATGTGTTTTGCCTACCCAGTAAAATTTCCAGTCGAAACCGGTGGTCTTGCTAACCGTAACGGTTAAGGGCCATCCGAGTAAACCGGACTCAACCAGCTTTTTGATGGGTTTGACCGTAGTTTTCATCCCATAAAAATTATCTTCAAAACGGAACCAGGTATTTAAACGGAAAATTCGGCCATGCTGTTTGACCGCTTCCACCAGTCTTTTGCCTTCGCCAATGGTTCGGGTCATGGGTTTTTCGCACCAGATATCCTTCCCCGCTTTTGCGGCATCCATGGCAATCAGGCCATGCCAATGCGGCGGTGTGGCGATGTGAACGATATCCACTTCGGGCAGGGCGATGAGTTCATGGTGATCATGAAAGGTTTTGATCTTATCCTTTACCAAAGCTGCGGCACTCTGCAGATGATTTTTATCTACATCACACATGGCAACTACCCTGGTACCGGCATAAGGTATATGGCCGCGACCCATGCCGCCTACCCCGATAATACCCTTGGTAAGCTGGTCGCTGGGAGGGATAAACCCCCGTCCCAGCACATGCCGGGGTACGATGGTAAATCCGGCAAGAATGGCGGCGGATTCATAGAGAAACTTTCTTCTGCTTTTTGTGGAGACCTTTTTTTCTTTCATGCTTGCAGATTGATGAATCTTAAAGATAAAGAAATGAAACGAGGCAGCCTTGTCGCTCAGCGAAAAAAGCAGGTGGGTCAAACGGTAAGACGGTACGGAAGGAGAAAGAAATTGGATGATCTCTCCAGGGTTCGTTCTTGCGAAAGTTGTCATCATTACCTTCAGCCTTTCAAATGCAAGGCAAACCGGAATCAGGGTGGCAGATTCAGATCTGTTGATCCCTGCCTGTCCCATGGTTGTTAAAAAACGACAGGTAGAATTTTCCGAAAGGTATCCAGCTGCAGCTAAGCAGACAAGCCTGGATAGATGTACAGTTAAAAAAGGGTATCAGGCAATTACCGAAAACAAATACACAGTTCTGAAATGACCTGATGGGTCTCATTTTTTGCATCTTGTACCTGAATACAGGCATCTTATACCTTTTATTACGACATGTAAAATGTGTTTTATACTTTTCTAAAGGATTGACGGTCAATATCTGACCATCATTCCAACCTACCCGAAATCCAATACCCCGGATCAGTTGATTGTAGCCAATCAAGCGTTAGGTATATTCCAATAGTATGGCTTTATAAAAAACAATCCCCTCATTCTGAACCGTTAACAGAATCAGTTTTGAAATAAAATTGATCTTTTCTTGAGCATTACCGGCATTCATTCTTCGAAAAGTCATAAACAGCAGGCTTTGTAAGGCTTTATTGGCTTTGTTTTTCATTTACTTAAAATTTTTTCCATGCGTCTGCATATATCGGGACTTATTGTATTGTTATTTCTGTTTTTATCCCCTGTTGTGCTGAAGGCACAACAACTGAAGATTACAGATTTCGTTTTATTCTCAGGCGACGGTAGTTGTGTACCGGTCAAGGATTCTAAAAAAGAGAAAGAAAAAAACAATACGGATGGTTGTTCCCTGGTATTGGGAACAAAAGTTACGATTAACGGAGGCGCTATGGGAGCCTATCAGTTAATGAAAGCGGGTAATAACCTGAGTGTTACCGGTAATGTAATTGGTGCGGGCAATATCGATTTTACCAATGGTACTGAAATAAAAGGGAACCTTTTCGGGTTGAATACCGCAGCTTATAAAGGGTATCTTATCAAATTCGGGAAAAAAGCCTTTATCGGGGGAAATATAGATGCCAATGGAAGTCTGCAGGTGGAAAGCGGTATCATTTCCGGCAAAGTAACACATCCAACAGGCACCCTGTATTCAGGACCCACTCCCAGAGGAGGTAACCTGGTTGCCCAACCCATGCTTCCCCGAATGCCCTCCTTGCCAAAGATCACGCGTTTTCCTGCAGCGGGTTCGGTAAATATCAATTCAACAAAAACCATCGAACCTGGTGCCTATGGTGATATCAGGTTGAATGGGAAAGATAAGATAACCTTATCCGGTCCGGGAGTGTATGTTTTTCAATCCATCAGGAATAAAGGTGGCAAAAACAGTTTTGTCTATGATTTCAAAGGGAATCCCAATGGTTCTTTTTATATCTATGTGTATGAAGACGTGGATGTAGATAAAACCGGGATACAGTTGCTGGGTGGCACAGCCGATCATATATTCATGGAAATACATGGTTCAGGTGTCAGCAATAAATCCGGGTATGCATTTACTATGGCAAACGGATCTGCAGAGGATGATAAGGATGATAAAAAAGACAAAGAGAACGACGATAAGAACGATAAGGATGACAAGGGCAGAAACACGAAATGGGCCGGTACCGTATGGGCACCCAACGGTACCATTCATCTGGGTTCCGGAACAGATAACACATCCCTCACAGGGGCTTTCTGGAGTGCAAAAGGAATAGATGTGGGGGATAATGTAAATCTTAGGTTCCTGCCCTTTATTCTCTGTGAAACACCCAATGTAAATGCCGGAACAGACAAAGAACTAAGTTGTTCCATTGCAACGGCAAGCCTGGATGGTAGTTCAACCACGCCAGGAGTTTTATATAACTGGACAACCACCAATGGAAGATTTACAGACGGGGTTAACAGCGCCACTGCCACGGCTGCATCCAAAGGCACTTATGTACTTACCGTTACGGATCCGAATGGCGGTTGTTTTGCAAAAGACACCGTGATCGTAACCTATCATTCCTGTATTGTTCCTTTGTATGCACCCCCCGATAGCGGTAAAGTGAGTAGTCTGATCGGTGCCGAGTTAACACAGATTGCCGTAAATCCCGGCCCTATCCCGGATTCCGTTAAGACGATTTTCCGAGTAAGGGGTGATAGTGTGATGGTGGAAATTATTTCAAGAGCAGGAAAGCGCGCCACCTTGCTGGCTTTATTGCAGACTGCCAATTATGGATTGACGGATACGATCAATAACGGCAACAATTCTCTTTTCATTACCGGAAAAATTCCGATCCGGAACCTGAAAAAACTGGATAGTCTTCCCGACCTGATCAATTTTTGCCGTCCGGTTTTTTATCCGATCAGCAACGGCGGACTGGTTACGACCGCCGGGGATGTTACCATGCATACCGACTTTGTGAGAAACGGGTATGATGTGATGGGTTCAGGGATCAAAGTAGGCGTCTTATCCGACAGTTACAATACCTTACCCGGAGATCCCGCTAGGGTAGACATGAACAATGGTGATTTACCGGGAGGTCCGGGTGATACTTTGAATCCCTATCCCGTTCATGTATTACAGGAATATCCATTTGGCGTTATGCGCGATGAAGGTCGTGCCATGTTGCAAATTCTGCACGATGTTGCACCTAAAGCCAGGTTGTCTTTCAGAACGGGTTTTATTAGTCCGGGCGATTTTGCGCAGGGCGTGGTAGAATTACAGCAGGATTCTTGTAACCTGATTGTGGACGACCTTACGTTTATTACAGAACCGTTTTTTCAGGATGGTGTGGTTTCCAAAGCAGTAGATTTTGTTACAGGGAAAGGGGTAAGTTATATAACAGCCGCAGGAAATTTTGCCAATAAATCTTATGAAGGAACCTTTAATCCCATACCAGCGCCTCCAGGTTATATCGGGGACGCACATAATTTTGGGAATGGAAGCCCTTTCCAGAAAGTTACCCTGAATAAGGGGAAATATGTAATCGTATTACAGTGGCAGGATTATATTTATTCCACAGGCCAGAATAACACGGGCAGCACCAACGACCTCGACATATATATCACAGACAATAGTGGCAATACCATTTTTGGGTATAACCGCGATAACCTGGGTGGGGATCCGGTTGAGATCCTCACGTTTGAAGTGCTGGAAACTACGCAGGCGAACATTATGATTACCCGTTCTGCCGGAAGCTCCAATGTAAATTTTAAATACATCGTTTTTAACGGGAAGATCAGTTTTGATGACGGTTACCCGGGTTCTTCAACCATCGTGGGACATGCAAACGCTTCCGGTGCGATAACAGCAGGTGCAGTTCCCTATGATAACCCTTCCACATTAGAAAACTTCTCTTCCAAAGGGGGAACATCCATCAATGGCATTGTTCGGAACAAACCTGATTTTCTGGCTCCTGATGGCGTGGCAACAACCGTAAACCTCGGGGGAACACAAACAGGCCCCTATCCATTATTCTATGGTACTTCGGCAGCAGCTCCGCACCTGGCAGGAATGATCGCTTTATTGATGGAAGGACAGCAAAAATTTGCGGGGAAAAAAATGGCACCACAGGATGTTCGTAATCTTTTAAACAGTGCAACATCGGGAAACAATTTTGCTTTCAGCAGGGGACGAGGTGTTGTAACTGCCGATGGCATCATGAAAACCTTTGCCTTACCCAAGCCTAAAATTCATAAACTCGTTTTAAAGGATCCCACAAAAAAGCCCGGTAAAGAATCGGTAGTGATGTCCGTACAGGGAGAATTTCTGAGTGATAACTCGAAAGTGACAATGCGCGGTCAGGAATTACCCACCACCTGGGTAAGTGACCAGGAGTTGACCGTAACCATTCCTCCGTTTACCAGTAACCCGGCGGTTAAGGTATATACAGCAGGGATTGCTGTAAACGGAAATGACGGTGGTTATTCTGATTCCATCTTTATACTCTCTGAATCCAAAAGAAAAGTTACCATCACTGCCGGGAATGCGGTTAAGAAATACGGGGAGCAATTACCTGGTTTCACATACAGCATACTGGTAGATAGTTTACCCCTGGCTTCAGTAGGGTTAACACTGGCAGACCTGAATATTGCTTCCATAGACCTTGTATCGTCGGCTACCAGCAAAAGCAATATCGGTACCTATTATATCAGGCCCGTGATTCAACCGCTGGATAATTCAGATACAGCGATCAGGGGCTCCAATGAAAGGTATACATTCAGTTTAATGGATGGTTCGCTGAGTATTCAACGAATGCCATTGGTAATCACACCCAAAAACATGACGATTGCCTATGGAGATAAGATTACCGGTATTGATTACGATTATACCTATGACGCAACCGGAATAGCACCGGGAGAACAGGCCGGTTTCCTGGATTTTATCAAGACCTCACATAGATATGGAATCGTTGATTCGGTGATTGGCTTGACCAGTGATCAGGATCTTGTGAATGGTAAAAAACTAACGCCAGATGATTTGAAAAACCTGGGTGTCATGGCAAGTGGCTATGCATTGGTCAATGGCTATGCGCTGGTAAACGGCTACGCACTGGTAAACGGCTATGCGTTGGTGAATGGCTACGCATTGGTGAACGGGTATGCATTGGTAAATAACTATGTATTGGACATCCCGGCAAAATCCATTTTCGATTATAACGCCAATAATGTTTCTACCAATCTCGTGAATGGCTATGCACTGGTGAATGGGTATGCACTCGTCAATGGATATGCACTCGTAAACGGTTATGCCTTAGTGAATGGCTATGCACTGGTAAACGGCTATGCGTTGGTGAATGGCTATGCACTCGTAAATGGTTATGCCTTAGTGAATGGCTATGCATTGGTCAATGGTTATGCCTTAGTGAATGGCTATGCATTGGTAAATTCCGAAGCAATCGATCCCAACAATAATAAAAACGAGGTAGTCATTGTAAATGAAAGCGATGGTCATTCAACCGATAGCATTACTTCGGTTTCAAAAGCGATCAACTTGTTAACCGGATTAACCGTTGGTCAGCATTTTATTGTACCTGCGGCCTACAATTCATACAATTTTGATATCACCTATAATGTCGGTAATATTACGATACAGCCTGCCAAACTAACCATACAGGCAAAAGACACGAGTGCGTTTTACGCTTCAGCACTGCCTGTGTTTACCAGCATGTTATCGGGTATCAAATACCAGAACAAAATTGATTCGGTAGTAACGGGCCCGCCTGTATATACGATACTGGATGCGCAAAATCAGGTGGTACAGCCCGATGCAATTCTTCCGGGAACGTATCAGCTGATACCGGGTAATGCACCCATGTTCTCACCGTCTAACTACATACCTGAATACAAAGCAGGTACCTTAACCATCATTGGTGACACCCTGGTGATAAGGGCCAATGATGTGCAGATAACGGAAGGAGACCCGCTTCCTGTGTTCAGTGCTACGGTAACCGGGTTTAAAAACAGTGCGGATCAGCAGGCGATTACACCATTGATCAGTTATACGCTGGATCCGGCGTATAACGGCGTCTCGGGAAATTATGTGATCAGACCCGTTATCACAGATTCAACAGCAGGAAAGAATTATATCAGGAAATACATATATGGAATCCTTTATGTAAAAAAAGCGGGGAATTAAAGACACCCCTACAGTATGTTTTAGGATCAAAACAGAAAACAGCGGACAAGGTTTTCCAGCTGTACAAAAAACTGACTTATGAAGCGAACCAGGCTACCATACCGGAATCGGATAATACATACCCTATCGTTTTTGACGATTTTCTTTTCCATGACTTTTATGGGGATGGCTCAAACATTTGTGGGCAATGGAACTACTTATTCCACCGGGGGAAATTGTTATACTCTGACCAATAATACCAATAGTCAAAACGGATCACTCTGGTATCAGAATCTGATTGACCTGCATTATGATTTTGATCTCAGTTTTAATGTATACCTGGGTAATAATCCAAGCGGTGCAGACGGGATGGCTTTTGTTTTACAGGGTAATAATACGACAGTGCAGGGTAGCGGTGGAAGCGGACAAGGATATGGCGGTATACCGAATTCGATTATCGTAGAATATGATACTTATATCAATACCGATTATCAAGCTTACGATCCCAACTATGACCATATAGCTATGATGTTTAATGGTGAGTTTCATCATTATTCTACCCCTTCGGGAACCCTGGCCCCATTAACCAATCTCTCAGGGGGTTCTGTAAAAGATGGGGCTTATCATACGAGCCGGGTGGTATGGAATGCGGCAAATAAAACACTTACAGTCTATTTCGATGGTGTTCAAAAATTAGCTTATGCCAATGACCTTGTTGCGAATTATCTGAACAATAATTCCCAGGTGTATTATGGTTTTACGGCCAGTACCGGGGGTTACTCCAACCAGCAGTCTGTATGTGTAAACACCGGCGCCAGTAATTACAGGGATATTGTATTATCCCCCTTGCCTCCCCCTTTTGTAATGCGTATTACCGGCACCAACATTACCTGTAACGGAGCAAATGATGGTACCGCTACCATAAGTTTAAGCGGAGGTACACCACCGTATACCATAAATGGATGGAACAATAATCTGGGCAACAGCGCTACCCTTACCAATCTTCCAGCAGGAACTTATATGGCCGATGCCACAGATGCTACCGGTAACGTAGTTTCCCAGAGTATTACCCTTACCGAGCCTCCGCCATTAAACCCAAACATAACTTTATCGGGAAACCCGCTTTCCAATATTCTTTGCCCGGGGGGATCTGTCACCTTAACGGCAGCACCCGGTTATTCCTATCGTTGGGTGAAATCCATCAACAATGTGACCACCAGTAATTTCGCGAGTACGCAAGCGGTTACGGTAACGGAACCCGGTCAGTATTATGCAATATTAACCAACGGGAATAATTGCACGGCGAATTCGAATACAGTTACAATTACGGCAAGCGCTTCCCAGTATCCTTTGGAGATAGCCGTAAACAAAACCAATGTAGCCTGTAATCCTGTTGGAGGGAACCTGAATGTTAGTTTCGGTGGCGGACAAGCTCCCCTGGTGTTTCTGGGATGGACAGACGAAAACGGTGGGGTCATCAGTAAACTTACCAATGTTACCAATCAGGCACCGGGTATCTATACGGCCAGTGTTCAGGATGCCTGTGGCGCGGTTGTGAGCAAACCGGTTGTCATTGTTCCACAATCCTCACCAGTTATTTCCGCGGGTGGTCCCACTACTTTCTGTACCGGAGGTTCTGTAACGCTGAAATCGGGATCAGCTGCAAGAACCGGTATTTTATTTAACAATAGTTATGTGGAAGCACCTGCTAATCCCGCCCTTGAACTTACGAACCAACTGACATTGGAAACCTGGTTTAAAACAGATTATCCGGATGCCACACAATACCTGATCTCCAAGGGAACCAACGACCAGCAGGAAGGGCAATATGGCATCGTAACCGTAAACGGTACATTCCAGTTCCACATTTCACATTATGGTCACCAGGGTGTTGCAAGTAATACCCGCATACAGGCGGGTGTATGGTATCATGTGGCAGCCACCTGGGATGGGAATGTAGCAAGAATATACATCAATGGCGTGCTGGATGGCAGTGCTCCTCTCTCAGGAACCTTAACGCCAACTTCCAGTCCTTTGGAAATTGGGCGACTGGGTCTTCATAATCAAGTTTACAATATTGATTATTATACCTATGGTTTGATGGATGAAGTGCGGATCTGGAATGTGGCCAGGACACAACAGGAGATCCAGGATAATTTCCAACACTCATTGAACCTGTTCCCATCAATTCCATCTCTGGTGGCATATTACCGTTTTGACGAATCAAAAGGTCAGTATGCAACAGACGCGGTCAACGGTAATGATGGAAAATTATATAATGGAGCCGGTTTTCAGACTTCAGATGCCCCCATTTTGTATGAATCCTATCTCTGGTCTGGCATTTCTTCAACTTCACCAGGCGTTACTGTTTCGAACAGCGGAACCTATGAAGTGGCCGTTATGGATTATTGGGGTTGTAACGTACATTCCAACCAGATTACGGTTGTTCAGAGTATACCGACAGCAACAATCATCACACCCAATCCGGGAACCTTGTGTCCGGGAAGCTCCATCACGCTCACTGCAAATCCGGGCAGTAGTTATCTATGGAGTAATGGGGTAACTACGCAAACCAATACGGTTACACAATCAGGAAACTATACGGTTACTGTTACCAATAATGAGGGATGCAGTCTGACCTCTGTACCTTATCCGTTGTTGTTTGAAGATACCGAAACACCGGTAGCGGGTATTCCTGCATTGCCTGTAATCAATATTGCGACAGCTGTAAAAATAACTACAGTGCCCACAGCCTTGGATAAATGCTCAGGTGTTATCAATGGTACAACTACCGATGCTTTAACATATGCAGAACCCGGGAACTATGTGATCAACTGGGTATATAAGGATGCAGCAGGTAACACTACGATACAGACACAGGATGTGATTGTTACAGATATCACTCCTCCGCAGATCAAATGCATCCCCTCGATGGTAAAAAATACCGATCCCGGTGTTAATGGTGCCATTGTGAATTTTGACATGCCTGCCGTAAGCGATAACGTTTCTACCACTCAGGTATTCCTGACAGAGGGCGGAGGCGATGGCGTAATCAGTTTTAACACCAAACTCTGCACAGCAGTAAGCAGCCTGGATTTTGTTAGTCATGGGGAATTTATGGATATCGCCCATGGTCATGGTGAGAACATAACGGTGGATGTTGAATTGTTCAATCCACAGGATAATAATTGGGTAAGGGTGAAAACACTGGAAACCGGAACGGGTGATTATCATTTTGGCGGCACATCCATTCAGTTTCCCGTTATTTCCCAGGTAAGTAAGATCCGTTTCCTGGCCAACAAATATGTAGGGGCAGCCTTCCACTTTTATAACCTGGAAGCGCATCTGAATAGTATTGGCCTGGTGCAGATAAGTGGATTACCCAGTGGCGTTTTGTATCCGATTGGCGTTACGACAAATACGTTTGAAGCATCCGATAAGGCGGGAAACAAATCCAGATGCAGTTTTACAGTCACAGTAAAAGACAATGAAAGACCTTCCATAATAAATGTAACCGGGTTTACAAACGAGATAACAGCCAATTGCAGCTGGTGGGGTAATGGCGGAGCCTTTACGCTGAAAGACAACTCGTCCGCACCTTTAGTATTGACAGAACAGTATTTTGATGCAAAGGGTCAAAGCTTTATCCCTAACCTTAATTTCACCCTGAATCCGGGAAATTATTTGCTTGGTCAAAGAACCTTCCCACCTGGCGTAAACACGGTTTTACTTAGTGTTAAAGATGCAAACGGAAACCTGTCTGATACGGTTTCCTTTAAAGTCACCGTACTGGACAAGATTGCACCAACGGTGGTAAGCTCGGGTAACATAACCCAATTGGCAGATAAGGGGGATTGTGGAGCATTTGTTGACGTACCCCAACCCGTTGTTTCGGATAACTGTACCGTTCAATATGTTCTGAATAACTATACGAATGCCACCAAAGCCAGCGGACATTATCCTGTCGGGACCACACAGGTTTTATGGACTGTAAAAGATATCTATGGAAATACAGCCACTACCATACAGACAATAACCATAACCGATAAGGAAGCACCGGTAATAAATACACCGGTAGACCTGATTCAAACAGGAGATCCGGGTATTTGCGGTGCAAAAGTTTCCTGGTCTCCCATCACAGCATCAGATAATTGCGGAATACTGGCTGTAACAACGGATCATCAATCCGGTGATCTCTTCCCGCTGGGAACAACCACCGTTATCATAACGGCAACAGATCTGCATAACAATACCAGCACATCCAGCTTCACAGTTACCGTTACTGATAATGAAGCACCAACGGTTAAGACCAAACCCATCACACTGACGCTGGTGAATGGATCGGCAACGATTACGGCGGCTGATCTGGATAATGGAAGTTTTGACAATTGCGGTTCTGTAACATTATGGGCCTCCAAAACGAAATTTACCTGTGATGATGCGGGCCTGAACCAGGTTACACTGAATGTAACGGATAACAATGGCAATACCTCAGGAGCCAATGCGCTGGTAACCGTAATCGGAGGCGCTTCTGCTGCAAACATTGCGGTTATTCCTTCCAATGATGTGTATACGGGCGGAGTGGCTACGAATATGTATCTGGGCTATGGACCACAGAGTCTGACGCTGAAAGCCAGTGTTGCCGACGGACTTCCGGTAACTTATTCCTGGTCCGGTAATGCTGTATTATCCTGCACTAACTGTGCTAGCCCGGTATTCACACCAACAGCGGCGGGATCTTATCAATTCATGGTAACGGCAACCAATGCTTCAGGTTGCAGCTCAACTGCAACCATAACCATTTGTGTCAGAGATATACGTGTACCCAATGCGCCTGGTAAAGTGTATGTATGTCATACGGATCTGAATACCGGCGTATTGCAAACCCTGATTGTATCTACAACCAATGTAGCAAATCAGTTAAGTCAGAATCCGCTGGATAAACTGGGCAGTTGCGATATGGCAGCTTGTGGAACCGCCACAGGTACGGCATCTACCAATCCGGCTCCCGTAAACGGGAAAACGCAAAAGGCAACGGAGGAAAAATCTGGTACGCCATTGGAAATGCAATTACAGGTTCGGGTAGCACCCAATCCTACTGCTTCAGTGTTTACATTCCTGATTCGAACAGCAGCCAAGGCCCCTGTCTATTTAAAAATGTATGATGCCTCCGGCAGGTTGCTGGAAGCCAGGAACAATGCACCGGTAGGAACAGCCTTTCGTATGGGTGAAAAGCTTGTATCAGGGAACTATTATGCCGAAGTGATACAGGGTAATGAAAGAGTGGTATTGAAACTGATAAAGCAGACCAGATAATACATGTCAGGAATTTTTTGTAAAAGGAAATAGTTATGATGAAATCCGGAATCCTTTCCCTGCTTATGACAGTAGGGGTGTTTTGTCACTTGTCTGCACAAAATAGTAATGCAGATAGTTTAAAAGGGGTCTTGTCGCAGTCAAAGGAAGACACGGCTAAGGTCAATATTCTGATCAGTCTGAGCAAAGCGTATGTGAATTCCTCACCCGAAGTGGCGCTGAGTTATGGCAAACAGGCAAAAAAGCTGGCAGATAGTCTTCATTTTACGGTTGGGGCAGCCTATGCTTTAAAATACATCGGTATCTATTATTATAACCAGGCAAAGGGGGTTGAGACCCTGGATAACTGGTTACAGTCATTAAACCTGTTTCGTTCCGTTAATGATAAACTGGGCATTTCCAATATGCTCAACAATATCGGTTCGCTTTATTATAACCAGGCAGATGATGTGAAGGCACTCGATTATTATCTGCAATCCTTGAAGATTTCAGAATCCCTTGGCGATAAACTTCGCATTGCAACAGCCCTCCAAAACATAGGTAATACCTATTTAAGAACAAAGGCCAATCACCCCAAAGCACTTGGTTATTTGTTGCGGGCATTGCCATTGAGCAAAGAACTGGGTAACCAGGATGCCATAGTTACCATAAACACGAATCTGGGGGAAGTGTATTATTCAAAATGGGAATCTGATTCTTCAAAAGCTTCCCTGGATACAGCATTAATGTACGACCGGAATGCATTAAAAGCCAGTAACAATTCTGAAGAAGTAAGCACTTCATTTATTCTGAACAACATAGGCAAAGCTTATGCCGCCGCAAAGAATTTCAACCTGGCTATCCGTTACCAGAAGCAGTCGGTTGAACTTACCCGGAAACTGAAAGCCAATTATTATTTAGGGAAATCATTGTTGGGTCTTGCCGATACCTATCGGCAGGCAGGAGATATTTCTTCAGCGTTGGCTACTTATAAGGAAGGCGAATCTTATCTGAAAGAAGCCCATGCGGTAGAGGAATTAAAAGACACATATGACGGGCTTACCAAAGCGTATTCGTCCATGGGGAATGATAAAAAAGCCTTTTTTTACCAGACATTGTATACCAATTACAAGGACAGTTTGTTTACCATTGACAGGGAAAAGAAAATTTCCAGCCTGCAGTTTGATTTTGATATTTCAAAAAAGCAGTCAGAAATCAACCTGCTTACCAAGGACCAGGCCTTGCAGGAACTGGATCTGCAAAAACAAAAGACTACCCGGAATGCATTTGCGGTTGGGTTTCTCCTGATTTTGATCATTGCTTTCGTCCTTTATCGTGGGTACCGAAACAAGGTAAAGACCAACCTGATCCTCGATAAACAAAAAGCACAGATTGAAAACCTGATGCTGAATATCCTTCCCGAAGAAGTGGCTGTTGAATTACAGGAGCAGGGTTATGCCACCCCCCGGTATTATGAAAATGTATCGGTGTTGTTCACCGATTTCAAAAGCTTTACCAGGATCGCCGATAAAATGTCGGCCAAAGATCTGATTGAAGAATTGAATCAGTCCTTTATCGCTTTTGATGATATCATAGAACGAAATGATCTGGAAAAGATTAAAACAATCGGCGATGCTTATATGTGTGCCGGAGGTATACCCACCGAATATGAAAACCATACATTGAATATGGTGAAAGCCGGACTTGAAATGCAACAGTATATTGAGCAACAGAATGAAAAAAGAAGGGCTATGGGCGAACCTCTTTGGGAACTCAGAATCGGGATACACGTTGGCCCGGTTGTAGCAGGCGTTGTAGGGAAAAAGAAATATGCCTATGATATCTGGGGCAATACCGTAAACATCGCCAGTCGAATGGAAAGCAATGGCGAACCCGGCCGGGTAAATATTTCTTCAACCACCTATGAAAGTATCCGGCATCATTATAACTGTACTCACAGGGGAAAAATATCGGCAAAAAACGTAGGTGAAATTGATATGTATTTTGTAGATGGGATTGCCGTTTAATCTTCGTAAAACCGGAGCCTGTTTTTCAGTTGCAGGATTTCATTCTGCATATCTTCAATCCTGTCAAGCAAATGGGAAACCACATCAATCCCTTCCGGATTGAGTTCGAGGGAATCATGCAGCCGGATCAGTTTTTCCGCCCTTTCCAGGTTTTCGGGATGGATACAGGCGTTTTCGTTTACCTGGATGATTTCCAATAAACCATAGTCATTCAAAGTCTGCAGGAAGGATATTTCAACTTCGTATTGCTCACAAATAAGGGTGACAGGTATGTATTCACGGGTTTCCATGGTCAATCATTTAATGAGATAATCTGGATAGTTCAGTAAACAATTCTTTTTCCTTATCAGTCAGTTGGGTGGGTAATTGTATCTGATACGTAATATACAGGTCTCCGAAAACGCCTTCTTTCTTATACACGGGAAACCCCTTCCCCTTTACCCGGGTTTTTGTTCCGTTCTGTGTTTCGGGTTGTATTTTCAGTTTGATCTTCCCATGTAAAGTATCCAGGGTAATTTCACCGCCAAGCAGGGCCGTGTACAAATTCAGGTTTACCTGGGTATACAGGTCATTACCCGATCTTTTGAAAACCGGATCCTGCGGAATCACAAAACTGATATAGAGATCGCCGTCGGGTCCGCCATTCACCCCTTTCCCGCCATATCCTTTTAGTTTGATGGTTTGTCCGTTTTCAACTCCTGCCGGAATCGTGATCCTCACATTCTTCCCATGTATGGTTAGTGTTTTCGGATGCGTGACAAATGCTTCCGACAAACTCATATGCAGTTCACTGGTATAGTCCTGCCCCCTGAACCGGACCTGCTGCCGACCGCTTCCGCCACCAAACATGGATCCAAAAAAATCTGAATAGTCTGCATCCCCGCCAAATCCACCGGAAAATGATTGCCCCGCCCCGCGGCTTCTTTCCTGCGCCTGTCTGGCTTTTTCATATTCTTCCCCATGTTCCCAGTTCTCGCCATAAGTGTCGTATTTCTTTCTTTTTTCCGGGTCACTCAGCACATCATTGGCTTCATTGATCTGTTGGAATTTTTTATTCGCTTCCTTATCATTGGGATTCAGATCGGGGTGTAATTTTCTGGCCAGTTTCCGATAAGCTTTCTTGATGTCATCTTCCGAAGCCGTCTTAGGCACGCCTAAAATCTGGTAATAATCGATAAAAGCCATAATCAACCGAATTTTTCTCTCGTAAAGTTATTTACTAAAACCGGGATATTGCCAGGTGGTTTTGTATGATTTTAGTCAGGATTTCCCATCGGCAAAGAAAAACTTATATTTAAGCTTACATATGAAGCGCAACCTTTTTAAAAAAATACTTCTTTTATCGGTGTTGCTGGCATATATAAACAGTCAGGCTCAGCAGTTTAGCAATCCGCTATTGCCTTCCGGGGCAGATCCCTTCAGTTTTTATAAGGACGGATACTATTATTACACACATACGACAGGGAAAAACATTACGGTCTGGAAATCAAAAAACATAGCCGGTCTGCGAAATGCCGAAAAAAAAATTGTGTTTGTTCCGCCCGCCTCAGGCCCCTTTTCAAAACAAATCTGGGCTCCGGAAATTCATTTTATCCATAACAAATGGTATATCTATTTTGCGGCGGATAGCGGTTCCAATGATTCCCATCGTTTATGGGTCCTGGAAAATGCTTCACCAGACCCCTTACAGGGGAAATGGGTCTTGAAAGGGAAGCTGACCACACCCGGAGACAAATGGTCGATTGATGGTTCGGTTTTCAGTTTGCATAACCAACTCTATTGTATCTGGTCGGGCTGGGAAAAGGATCAGAACGGTCAGCAAAATATTTATATCGCCAGGATGCGCAATCCCTGGACAATTACGGGTGAGAGATCCTGTATCTCCTCTCCCACTTTGGAATGGGAAATGCATGGTGATCTGAAAAATCCCAATGACCCCCCGCATGTTAATGTAAACGAAGGGCCGGAAATCCTCCTGCATGGTGATAAGGTATTCCTTGTTTATTCTGCCAGCGGCTGCTGGACAGAATATTATGCCCTGGGTATGCTGACCGCTTCCAGCTATGCAGATTTGATGAATCCCGCTTCCTGGAAAAAATCACCGGAACCTGTTTTCAAGGCATCTTTGGAAAACAGCGTGTATGCTCCGGGACATAATTCATTTTTTACTTCACCGGATGGTAAGGAGAACTGGATTCTCTATCATGCCAACAGCAAACCGGGCCAGGGTTGTGGCGGGTTTCGTTCGCCAAGGGCACAGAAATTTAGTTGGACAAAAGAGGGATTCCCGGATTTCGGAATACCGGTGAGGGAAGGGGTTCTGTTGGCTTCGCCATCAGAGTGAGATGTTTATCGGGAAACCGGTTCCTGGATTGTTTTCCGAAAGGGTTTATAAAAACTTCGTTGTAATTACCATAACCAGACCATTTATGAAAAAGTGCTTACTATTTATTTTTGCCTTATCCTCGCTTGCCGTTTTTTCCCAGGTGCATCAGGCACCTGCTTATCCCCTGATCACACATAGTCCTTATTTCAGTGTCTGGTCTTTTACCAATCAGTTGAATGCATCTCCGACGCATCACTGGACAGGAGCCGATCAACCCCTGCATGGGATATTGCTGGTTGATGGGAAGAAATACCGTTTTCTCGGAACAGAAGAGACCCCGTATGAAACCCTGTTACCCAATGCAGAGGAAGCCCTTTATAACTGTCAGTATACAGAAAACCGTCCTTCCGACAATTGGATGAATCCCGATTTTACCGACACCGATTGGAAAACGGGAACAGCCCCCTTTGGTAACAGTGCCAGAAAAGCAAAAACCATCTGGCGATCCAAAGATATCTGGATGCGGAGAAAATTTAATCTTGCAAACCTGGATATCGATCAGCTGATGTTGCGTATTCACCATGATGATAATGTGGAAGTCTATCTGAATGGGACACTTGTCTATACCTGCACATGCTGGAATAATAAGAATGAACTATTCCCTTTGGCGGAAGCCCTAAAATCGAAACTGGTTAAAGGACAGAACCTGTTGGCGATTCATTGTGCCAATACGGCGGGTGGCTCTTTTCTGGATGCGGGTCTCGCCAATGCTGCTGCAATAAAGGCCGATCCATCTGAGACCACTGCCATCCAGAAATCCGTTACGGTTACGGCTACGCAAACAAAATATCAGTTTCAGTGCGGGGGAGTAGACCTGGATCTGACTTTTACCTCACCCCTGTTATTGGGTGACCTATCCATCCTTTCGCGACCGGTTTCCTATGTATCTTTTACCACCAGGTCCAATGATGGCAAAACACACCAGGCGGCATTGTATTTTGGGGCATCCGGTTTGTTAGCGGTAAACAATGCCTACCAGGAATTGACCGCAGAAAAGATTTCCATCAAGGGATTGGAATCCATGAAAGCCGGAACCACAGAACAACCGGTTTTACAAAAGAAGGGGGATGACCTGAGGATCGACTGGGGTTATTTTTATGTGGCAGTCCCTTCGGCACAAAAAGCGTTGCAAACCCTTACAACCGATGCAGGGTACAGACAGGTGTTTGACAACTCCCGTCAGACA
>JAGWTX010000272.1 GCA_028875955.1 Bacteroidota bacterium
AAACCCTTTACCGATTTTGTATACACGGATACGATGGAGAAACCCTTTCTTTATCCCATATACGCTCCGGACGGTGAAACCATCACCCGCGGTTTTCCCTGGAACCCACAACCCAACGATCCGACTGATCATCCCCATCATATCGGTCTCTGGCTGAATTATGAAAACGTAAACGGATTGGATTTCTGGAATAATTCCTATGCCATCGCCCCGGAAAAAAAACATTTATACGGATGGATCCGGACTCAGAAGATCCTTGAAATGAAAAGCGGGAAAGAAGGCAGACTGGTATACCTCGCCAACTGGACCGATCAGCAGAAAAATGTTTTGATGGAGGAAAAAACGACTTATCTGTTTCATGTAATTGATCAGCATTCGGTGATTGACCGCACCACAGAATTAACCGCAGTCCAGGATATCCGATTCCCGGATGTAAAAGATGGCATGCTGGGTTTGCGGGTGGCCCATGAACTGGAATTGCCGGTTTTGAAAACAAAAGAATACAAAGACGACAAGGGAAATATTACAAAAGTACCTGCCGTAAAAGATGCAACCGTTACCGGGAACTATCTTACTTCAGCCGGAAAAACAGGGAATGATGCCTGGGGCTCGCGAGGCAACTGGTGTATGTTATATGGGAAAAAAGGAGGAGATGCCATCAGTATCCTGATCGTCGACCATCCCCAAAACCCCGGTTATCCAACCTATTGGCATGCCCGCGATTATGGCTTATTCGCAGCCAATCCACTCGGACAAAAAGTGTTCTCCAATGGAAAGGAAGAACTGAAACTTACCCTTCCCCAGGGTAAATCCATCCGCTTCCGTTACCGTGTGGTGATTGCATCCGGGAAGGAAAGATTGGATACCGGTGAGATCGGTCAACTGGTTCAGTCATTTGAAAAATAAAACAAACCTCCTTGCTGGTCAGGCGGCTCATTGCTTTTTCAGCCACATGGGTTTTTGGCGGATGATTTTTTTATACACGGTGCAATTCTCGTCATGTGCACCGGGCAGATAACCGATGCTCATTAGAAACTCATTGACGATCTCTCCACCGGTAAACCGAAACGTTTTTTTGAACAGTTTAACCCATTCTTCTTTTGTTTTCGGATGATGGGAAGCCAGCCATTGCTGAAAGGAACCGTGTTCTTTTTGCAGTTGCAGAATCGCTTTTGCATTGGCGATGGCCGCATCCACTTTTAACCGGTTACGGATGATGCCGGGATCTGCCAGAAGCCGCTCCCTGTCTGCCTCCTGATAGGCAGCCACTTTTTTTATCTGAAATTGATGATAGGCTTTTCGGAAGCCGGTTTCTTTTTTCAGAATGGTTTCCCAACTGAGCCCGGCCTGATTGATTTCCATCACCAGTCTGCAGAACAATTCATTGTCATCGGCTATCGGGAAACCATATAAGGTATCATGGTAGGTTTTATGAAGTGCCAGTCTTTCGCCAGACATGCTGGTGATCGCTTTACAATATGACATAGGAAAACATAGGTTTATCCCTCAAAAATACAGCCTGCTGCCGAAAGATCGCTGTAATTGACAATGCTTAAAATGGCAACAGCGCAGGGCTTTCGCAAGCATTTCCTACTTTCGCATTTCATCCTACCATATGCAGCACAGTTTTTCCTACGATAAAAAGAAAGTCATACAGGCATTGCGCTATCATTTTGTACAAAGACCCGAGATCCGGATCCTGATCGTGGTAGTGAATGTGTTTGCGATAATATCCGCCATCCTGTTTTACACAAAAAAGATCCGGCCCGAACCCTTCCTGCTGGGTTCATTTATCTGGATCATGCTGATGGCTACCTTCTGGTATTTCCTGCCAAATAATATCTATAAGAAGTCTGCCACATTCAAGGACGCATTTATCATCCATTTCGGAGAATCATCCATCCGGCTTGAAACGGAAAGGGGGTATGTGGACTGGAACTGGGAAAAATTCTCTCATTTTTTTGAAAGTCCCCATTTTATCCATCTCTATTTTGACCCAAAATCCTTTTTCCTCGTTCCCAAAGAGGGTATGGGAGATGAGTTTACACATGAGTTAAGGGGGTTGCTGAACAGGAAGATAGGGAAGTGATGGGTTTGGGGTTTGGAGTTTGGGGTTTGGGGTTGAGGATGATTTCTCAGTAATACAAAACCAAATCGAAGCGTAGCGTAGATCCCGCGAAGAGCGGGAGACTAATTCGCAACGTAGATCCGGCAAATAGGGGGAGACCCAGCTAGAGCTCTTTCTCCATCACATAATGCGGGATGGTGACTTCCTGGAATTCGTCACTGCATACGGAATAGCCGTTTTTCTCATAAAAACCAACGGCCGATTTCCGGGCATGCATGGTCATGCGGCGGTATCCGTGGTCACGGGCAATATTTTCGGCAAAACTCATTAAAACCCGGCCGATCCCCTTGCCCTGCAAACCGGAACTCACGGCCATCTGGCGTAAACGAACCGTTTTTGGGTCGGTTTCCGTCAGCATGCAGCAGGCTTCGAGGTCATCATCTTCAAAACAGCCCAATAGAATATCTTTCTTTTCCGCAGCCAATTCTTCTTCCGTAAAGCTTAAACCCAAGGGTTTCCGGAGGATTTGCATACGCAGATCCACCATCTGGCGGTATTCTTTGGAACCGTGATCTATTATTTTTAATGCCATATGAAACGGGCTAAGATGAACAAGATAATCATCATTTTAGTAAAAATAATGCGTAAATTGATAAATGGAACAAACACCCTATTTTGGGGCTCCCAAAACAAAAATGCCATAAAAGATTACTTATTTGACAAAAAGTATATTTTTGCGGCTGTAACAAAAACCTTTTACAATGTCAGACATCGCAACAAGAGTAAAGAAAATCATAGTTGACAAGTTAGGAGTTGACGAAGCGGAAGTAACCAATGAAGCTTCTTTCACTAACGATCTCGGTGCCGATTCTTTGGATACCGTTGAATTAATTATGGAATTCGAAAAAGAATTCAATATCTCCATCCCTGACGAGCAGGCTGAAACCATTACCACCGTGGGTCAGGCTGTAGCTTACCTTGAAGAACACGCCAAGTAAGAACTTTCACTCCCAAATGGAATAATTTTAATCCGCCTTTTTTGCGGCGTAACAGCCTCAAAGGGCGGATTATCACTTCAAACAGGTATTGAACATGGAATTAAAAAGAGTCGTTGTAACTGGTATCGGTACACTAACCCCGCTTGGAAATAATCTGGAAGATTATTGGAACGGGCTGCTGAATGGTGTTTCCGGTGCTGACTTCATCACCTCCTTTGATGCTTCCAAATTCAAAACCCGGTTTGCCTGTGAAGTAAAAGGATTTGATCCGACCAACTTTATGGACCGGAAAGAAGCCCGAAAATTAGACCGGTTTGCGCAACTGGCTCTTGTAGCCAGTGATATGGCTGTCAATGATGCCGGTATCAGCAGGGAGAATGTTGACATCGACCGGGTTGGGGTTATTTTCGCCAGCGGTATCGGCGGACTGATCACTTTTCAGGACGAAGTCATCGAATTTGCCAAAGGCGACGGAACACCCCGTTTCAATCCCTTCTTCATTCCCAAGATGATTCTGGATATTGCGGCCGGACAGATATCCATGCGACATGGGTTCCGGGGGCCCAATTATGCCGTGGTTAGTGCCTGTGCTTCCAGCACCAATGGCATTATCGCTGCAGCCGATACCATCCGGCTGGGTAAGGCGGATATCATCCTGAGTGGCGGCTCCGAAGCCGTTATCAGCATGGCTGGCGTAGGCGGTTTTAACGCCATGAAAGCCATGAGTGAAAGAAACGACGATCCCAAGACCGCCAGCCGGCCTTATGACAAGGACCGGGATGGTTTTGTGATGGGAGAAGCCGCCGGGGTAGTCGTTCTGGAAGAATACGAACATGCCATCAAACGGGGAGCAAAGATCTATTGCGAAATCGCAGGCGGCGGTGCCACTGCGGATGCCTATCATTTAACTGCGCCTCATCCGGAAGGTTTGGGCGCCCGCAATGTAATGATCGCGGCATTGAAAGATGCCGGTATGCAACCCGAAGAAATAGATTACATCAATACCCATGGTACTTCTACCCCATTGGGAGATGGTGCAGAAGCCAAAGCCATCACCGAGGTTTTTGGTGAACACGCCTACCAACTCAATATCAGCGCCACCAAATCCATGACAGGTCATTGTCTGGGAGCGGCAGGTGTCATTGAAGCCATCGCCTGTATCCAAAGCGTGATACACGATATCGTACCGCCTACTATCAATCACTTTACCGATGATCCGACAC
>JAGWTX010000273.1 GCA_028875955.1 Bacteroidota bacterium
TGAAATATTCGATGATCTCTTCCTGGTCATATTCATCCAGCCATTCATCAATCGCATAATCCAGGTTCAGCTTGGTGCCACTGGCGGCAATGGTCTCCATTTCTTCCAGTAATTCATCCAGCTTCAAACCCTTATTGCGGGCAATGGTTTCCAATGGTATCTTCTTATCTACATTCTGGATGATATAAATCTTATTGTTACCCTTATTCGCCACACTCTTCATGACAAAATCATCCGGCTTCTCAATGTTATTCTCCTCTACATACCTGGCAATCAATTCCACAAAGGGTTTGCCATATTTGATCGATTTGCCCTTGCTAACACCCTGGCATTTTTCCATTTCTTCCAGCGTGGTGGGATAAATGGTGGCCATATCCTGCAAAGAATTTTCAAGGAATATGACAAAGGGAGGCAGGCTTTTTTTCCTGGCCTCTTTCTGCCTCAATTCCTTGAGCATCTCAAACAGTTTTTCATCCGCTGCAGTACCAGTCTGTGAAGGATTCTCTCCTTCATCCTCATCAAACTGGGCATCCTCAAACAGATTGTTGAGCACAATCTTAAAGGAAACCGGCTTCTTCAGGAATTTCTCCCCCTTTTCTGTCATCTTCAATAAGCCATATTCCTCAATGTCTTTCTTGATCAGGTTTTCCAGCAGCATCTGCCTGACCAGGCTGTTCCAGAGATGCGCTTCCTTGTCTTTGCCGATCCCGAAAACGGGCAGACTATCATGACGGTAAATATTGATCTGTGGTGTCACTTTTCCCATTACAATATTCACCATATAATCGGTTGTGAACCTCTCGTCCAGGGCCTTGATGGCTTTCAGCATTTTTACCACATCTTCCTTCGCCTCAATTCTTTCCTTGGGATGCTTGCAGTTATCGCAGTTACCGCAATTGGGGGTATCCCAGTTTTCTCCGAAATAATGCAGCAATATCTTTCTCCGGCATACCGCGCTTTCTGCATAGGCTACCGTTTCATCGATCAATTGGGCACCCACTTCTCTCTCACTCAGCGGTTTGTCGCGCATCAGGTGTTCCAGTTTGGAAACATCCTTGTGCGAATAATACAATACACAGATCCCTTCCATCCCATCCCTGCCCGCCCTACCAGTTTCCTGGTAGTAGTTTTCAATGGATTTGGGGATATTGAAATGTATAACATAGCGGATATCCGGCTTATCGATCCCCATCCCGAAGGCAATGGTGGCTACAATTACCTGAACATCTTCATTCAGGAACTTGTCCTGCCTGTCGGCCCTCAGTTTCTGGTCCAATCCCGCATGGTAAGCCACAGCCTTGATCTGGTTGGCTACCAGGATCTCCGCCAGCTCTTCCGTGGTCTTGCGGTTCAGTGTATAGATGATGCCGCTTTTGCCTTTATGGCCGGTTATGAATTTTACAATGCTCTTGATGGTCTGCTCCTTCTCGATCTTGGGCTGGATCTCGTAATAGAGATTGGCACGGTTGAATGAGGAGAGATAAATGTTCGGATCCCGTAACCCCAGGTTTTTTACAATATCACTCTTTACTTTCGGAGTAGCCGTAGCCGTTAAAGCCACAACCGGGATATCAGGATTGATGATATCCATCATTTCCCGTAAACGCCGGTACTCCGGTCTGAAGTCATGTCCCCACTCGGATATGCAATGCGCTTCATCCACCGCAAAGAATGAAATATTCAGGTCACTGAAATAATCCAGGTTTTCCTGTTTGGTCAGGGTTTCAGGGGCTACGTATAATAACTTGGTCTTGCCGCTGGTAAGGTCATCCTTTACGGCTTTTATCTGTCCCTTGTTTAATGAGGAATTCAGAAAATGCGCCACTTCATCATTTTCACTATACCCGCGAACCAGATCCACCTGGTTTTTCATCAGCGCGATCAGGGGTGAGACAATAATGGCACAACCCGGCATGATCAGGGCAGGCAATTGGTAACAAAGGCTCTTACCCCCTCCGGTCGGCATGATCACAAATGTGTCTTTGCCATTCAGCACACTATTGATGGCCAGTTCCTGTGTTCCCTTGAATTCCCGGAAACCAAAATACTTTTCCAGGGCATCGAATATGTCGTAGGTATGATTCGGTTGTGGAGCTTTTTTAACAGTCGCTTTTGAAGCTGCCGGTTTTTTGGTAACTGCTGCAGCTTTGGGAGACGTGGTTTTTTTTGTACGAGTAGGCATGTAGTAACATCAATTTATTTTCCGCACGGCGGACCGCTTTATTCAGATATAATATACTTCATTTAACTGAACTCCCCACTGTAAATTTTAAAAATACCTGGATTTCAGAAAAAGCAGACCGGCTGTTCCGTCTGCACATTTTCTCTGGTTAAGCAGAAAGCTTTAAAAAAAGGATTGCGAAGTTACTAAAGTATGTTTGCAATACCCTCACTTTGCGGGTAAAGTTTACCTTTGTCAAACATGAATGCATCCATACAGCAAACCGCCCTACATACAATTCAACTCGAAGCACAATCGGTTGCCGGTTTGGCCGATTTTATCAATGACGCTTTCGAGCAGGCTGTTACCGCCATCCATGGCTCACAGGGTCGACTGGTTATCAGTGGAATCGGTAAAAGTGCCATAGTCGGACAAAAGATCGTCTCTACCCTGAACTCTACCGGCACCCCCTCTTTGTTTATGCATGCGGCCGATGCCATCCATGGAGACCTGGGCATGGTGCAACAGAACGATCTGGTCATGATCATCAGCAAAAGCGGCGAGAGCCCGGAAATCAAAGTGCTGGTACCCCTGATCCGGAATTTCGGGAACACCCTGATCGGAATGGTAGGGAATACAGAGAGTTTTCTGGCCAGTCATTCCGATATCGTACTGAATACAACCGTAAGCAAGGAAGCCTGTCCTAATAACCTGGCCCCCACCAGCAGTACAACCGCCCAGATGGTTATGGGGGATGTATTGGCTGTCTGTCTGATGAAACTCAAGGGTTTCAGCGGGGAAGATTTTGCCAAATTTCATCCCGGGGGTAACCTGGGTAAACGATTATACCTGCGGGTAGCCGATCTGATCAGCGCCAATGAAAAACCGGCGGTGCAACCTACCGCCAGCCTCAAACAGGTGATTGTGGAAATCACCGAAAAAAGACTGGGCGTTACAGCAGTCACCGATCCGGAGAATCGGGTTCTGGGCATCATCACTGACGGAGATCTTCGCCGGATGCTGGAAAGAACCGATGCCTTACAATCCATTACAGCCGCAGATATCTATTCCCCCCATCCAAAAACGGTTTCTCCAGGTCTTTTGGCAGTGGAAGCCCTGGAATTACTCAGAAACCATGACATCAGTCAGTTAATCGTGGCTGAGGACCAACAATATATGGGTGTTCTGCATATACACGACCTGATCAGAGAGGGCATTGTGTAAAGAAAATGCACAATACGTTCAATAAGCCTGTAATATTGCAACGCAAAATTGCCGTTATTAAATTTCGAAGGGATGAATAAGCATCATTACGTAGCCATCATGGCAGGGGGTATCGGAAGCCGATTCTGGCCCAAGAGCCGGACGGCCTATCCAAAACAGTTCCTGGATATCCTGAATACGGGTAAATCATTGATCAGGTGGACTTTTGAACGGTACGCTTCCTTTATCCCTCTTGAAAACATTTACATAGTCACTTCACTGGAATATGAGGCCATTGTGCAGGAGCAGCTTCCGGAACTACCCAGGGAAAATATATTATCAGAACCCAGCCGGAAAAATACCGCCCCCTGTGTGGCTTATATTTCCTTTAAACTTCTCCAAAAGGATCCCCAGGCTTCGCTGATTGTAGCTCCCAGCGATCACATGATCCTGGATAATGAGGTTTTCCGAAATACCACCCTGAAGGCACTTGATTTTGTAAAACACATCAAATCCCTGGTTACCCTCGGCATCAAACCCACCCATCCGAATACCGGATATGGCTATATACAACATGAACCCATGGCAGTGGCTGAGGGCATCTATAAAGTGAAAACCTTTACCGAAAAACCCAACCTGGAACTGGCCAAGACCTTTTTGTCGAGCGGGGATTTCCTCTGGAATGCGGGTATTTTTGTTTGGCAGGTGAAAAATGTAGTGAAGGCATTTGAACAGTTTCAACCTGAAATGTTCGAATTGTTCGACGGAGAAAAAGAAAACTTCAATACCGAAGGGGAGTCCGCTGCGATCAACCGTATCTACCCGCTTTGTACCAATGTGTCGATCGATATTGCCATCATGGAAAAAGCGGATAATGTCTATGTGATCCCCGCATCCTTTGGCTGGAGCGATCTGGG
>JAGWTX010000274.1 GCA_028875955.1 Bacteroidota bacterium
CGGATTTGTTTTTCCATTCACAAACCGTGCTAGGAATTTTCCTGGGTGCTGTATATTTGATTGAATGTTAACTTTTCCGGAGAGCATGCCTCTCTGCCGTTAATAGCAGCTGTCAAACATCCACTTCCTGAAACGCAATAAAAGACCATGAGAAATAAAGATGGAATTAAGCTGCATCCGTTAATCAGACGGGAACGGTAGCACTGTCCAGCACCCTGCCTCCTTCCGTTTTTAAAATACGGGAAGGATAGCGGTTTATGACAATAAAATCATGGGTAGCCATTAACACAGAAGTGCCATAATCCTTGGCGATCTGAATCAGCAATTGCATAATCTCATCACTGGTTTCGGGGTCCAGGTTTCCGGTAGGCTCATCTGCCAGGATCAGTTTGGGGGAATTCAAGAGGGCTCTTGCGATATCAACTCTTTGCTGTTCACCGCCACTCATTTCAAAAGGCATTTTAAACCCTTTGCTTTTCAGACCTACTTTGTCTAACACATCATTGATCTTTTCTTCGATCAGCCGTTCATCCTGCCAGCCCGTGGCTTTGAGAACAAATTTCAGGTTATCATATACATTTCTGTCGGTCAGCAACTGGAAATCCTGAAATACCACGCCCAGGTTACGGCGCAGGAAGGGAACTTTTTTCCAGTCCATGGTACGAAGGTCAAAACCAACTACGGTTCCTTCTCCTTCGGTCAGGGTCAGCTCACCATACAGGGTTTTCAGCAGGGAGCTTTTACCTGTTCCGGTTTTACCAACCAGGTAGACAAACTCACCTTTCTGGATGGTGAAATTCACATCCTGTAATATCAGACTTTCGCCCTGATAAATATTTGCATGCTGAAGGGAAACAATCATATCTGACATAGCTCTAAATTACGAATTGTTATGCAGAAGCTGCCTTTGAAATAACATATTTTATGAAACAATAACAGTTGGTAACCTGAAACGGATCAGGCATACAACAGTTCTCCGAAACTGCCCTTGATTAACAGGGAAGATTTATCTGCGGCACCCACACTACCCACGATCCGGCCTTCAATATCCATGGTTTTGGCAATGGCGATCAATTCTTCGGCAATGGCAGGGCTGGTAAAGATTTCCAACCGGTGTCCCATATTGAAAACCTGGTACATTTCCCTGAAGTCTGCGCCTGAATTTTCCCGGATCAGTTCAAAAATGGGTGGTATTTCAAACAGGTTGTCCTTGATAAGGGACAAAGGTCTGGGCAGATATTTCATGCATTTGGTTTGACCGCCACCACTGCAATGAATAATGCCATGAATACCGTTGAAATATTCCTCCAAAAAAACTTTCAGCAAAGGGGCATAGGTTCTGGTTGGCGAGAGCAATAGTTTACCGATTTGGTGTTTTTCACCCCCGATGTTTATTTCATCGGTCAGGCTGTTCTTACCCAGATAAACCACTTCCTTTTTGAGTGTGGGTTCATAGGTTTCAGGGTAGGAATCTGCATACTGATGGTGCAATACATCATGCCTGGCGCTGGTCAGGCCATTACTGCCCAATCCGCTGTTATAGGAAGTTTCATAGCTTGCCTGCCCGGCACTGCCAAATCCGACGATCACATCTCCGGGGGCGATTTTTTCATTGGTCACCAGTTTGTTTTTCGGCCATCGGGCGGTCATGGTTCCGTTTACGGCGATGGTTCTTACCACATCACCCACGTCTGCGGTTTCCCCTCCTAGGTAATGGATCTCCACGCCATATTTACGCAACTGATCAAAAAATTCCTGGGTACCGTCGATCACGGCTTTGAGGATATCCCCGTTGATAACGGATTTATTCCTGTCGATCGTGGAAGAAAATAAGAGATTGGTGGTTACACCGATACAAAGCAGGTCATCCAGGTTCATAGCGATTGCGTCCTGGGCGATTCCTTTCCACACAGATAAATCCCCGGTTTCTTTCCAGTAGAGATAGGCCAGGATACTCTTGGTTCCGGCGCCGTCTGCGTGCATGATATTCACCCAATCCGGATCACCGCATAAATAATCGGCATATATTTTACAAAATGCATGGGGATAGAGTCCCTGATCCAATTTCTGAATGGCTGCATGCACTTCTTCTTTCTGTGCAGAAACTCCTCTTTGCGCGTATAAAGACATTTTGGCAATTTAATCCCATCCGGGGATGGAAATTCTGGAATGCTGCAAAGGTAATACATGGTCATGGTCCGGGGACAGGCAGTGGACAAATTCCCAAATTAGTCCCTTACTTTTGTCTTCATATGAGGGTACATCGTGAATTAGCCGGGTCGCTGCCCAAATTTACCCGGGCCGTAGTAACCATTGGAACATTTGATGGCGTGCATCTGGGTCACCGCCAGATTATTGCACAAATGAAAGAGGAGGCTGCCCGGATTGCGGGGGAAACCGTTATTATTACTTTTCATCCCCATCCGCGCAAGATTGTTTCCTCCGTACCGGGGGATATCAAACTGCTGACCACCCTGGATGAGAAGATCAGCCTGCTGGACCAGGCCGGGATCGATCATCTGGTGATCGTTCCCTTTGACCATACATTTTCCAATCAGTCGGCCGAAGAGTATGTACGTGATTTTTTATTCAGGTATTTCACACCTCATACGGTTATCATCGGTTATGACCACCGTTTTGGCAAGAGCAGGGAGGGGAATTACCAGTTGATGAAATCCTATGGTGAGCAATTGGGTTTTGAAGTAAAAGAGATTTCAGAACAGCTGATCAATGAGATCGTGATCAGTTCCACAAAGATCAGACATGCGATTACCGAGCATGCTATCGAAACGGCGAACCAGTTTTTGGGTTATCCCTATTTTTTTGAAGGAAAGGTGATTGAGGGCAACCGTTTGGGAAGAACCATTGGATATCCTACGGCCAACCTGCATATCAGCAGCGAAGAAAAACTGATACCGGGTAATGGTGTATATGCGGTTACCGTTACAGGGCCGGATGAATCAGGTTCAACCCTGAAAGGGATGATGAATATTGGCTATCGTCCGACCGTGGATGGAAAAAAGAAAGTCATTGAAGTGAACCTGTTTGATTTTGAAGGGGACCTGTACGGGAACATCCTCCAGGTGCATCTCCATCATTACCTGCGGGGAGAAGTAAAATTTGAAGGCCTCGAAGCCCTGAAAAAGCAACTTGCTGCTGATAAGACAGCGGCGCTCAGTTTATTGTAATACAGAAACAACACTAGCTTTCCTTTTTTGTAAAAATCGTATCGGGATCAAAATCAATGATCTGCCGGTAATCCTCCAGTCCCAGTATTTTTGCCAGCCGGATCAGGTTTTCGATCTTCACTTCGGTGAGACCGTTTTCCCAGGTGGATAAGGTAGACCTGCCCATTTCCAGTTCCGCTGCCACATAACGCTGGTCATAGTTCCGGAGTTCCCTGATCAAACGGATATTCCTGGCGATCCGCATTCTTTCTTCACTTCTTTGGTACATAGCTGTATAAAGGTTGTTGAGTTGGCTACAATGATACTGGCTTTCCTTTTGTAAAAAAAGGGTGAAAACACGGTATAAATTCATGGGTTTAACTGGTAATTTTCTCCCCGTAAATAACCGTCAGATTTGATAACAAAGTGCCAGTCTGTTTTATAGGATTCCAATGAGGGAGTGCAGAATTTTAATGCATCATTCGGCCAATGGTGAATGGGCAATTAAAAACCTCTGATACCCATGCATGATGCGAAAATGAAGAGGATCCTATCAAAATAAATGGTCATGAAAAGAATGTATGTTTCAATACTGGCTTTTACCGTACTGATTTTTCTTGTTGGTATCGGTTGTAAAAAAAACCAGGATGGCGCCAAAGATCAGGGTGCCGTAACAGTTTCGGCTGAAGGATTGTCAAAAGATGCATCTTTCATAGCACTGAATGATGCAATGAACCGGTTTGATCCCAAATATCTTCAACTGGTTTTCCATGATGGTCGCAGCACGGAGGAACTGATCAAAAAAAGTGAGTCACTGATACAACAACTGAGTTTGTATCCGGATCAACCGGCGTTTCAGAAAGAAATGGCAGATTTCTACCATTTCTCTTCCGTGGATCAGTTGAAACTGTATTCAGGCAGGATCAGCGAGAACCTGAATCGTTTGTACCAGCGTGCGGAACTGAAACAAGAGTTGTTTACGGAAAAAGGGGGTCAGCTTTTTTTCCAGGCAAGAACCTTATATGCCAAACATAAAATCGAGTCCGCACAAAACGGGGATGTAAAAAGACAAACGAACAGCCTGTGGAATGAAATGGTGGATACGTATTTAAG
>JAGWTX010000275.1 GCA_028875955.1 Bacteroidota bacterium
CGGTCTGCATTGACCCTTGGTCAGACAAGTTGGGTGGCAGATCAGTTTGGCGGTTTATCCCGCTGGGGTACAGGGGTTGACAGGTTTGTACCCAATGGCCCACCCGGCACCGCCGACGGGGAGTTTAGGATCCAGCAACATGTTTTATATGCTGCAGCCGGCAGCGTAAACAATGCATGGAATTACCAGTATAACCGGAATGGACTGTATCAATTCAAGGAAGACCAGTGGAGCTTCATGGGTTATTATAACCAACCCATCCTTGATTCTGTACTGGATTTTATCACGGTTGCCATCGATCCGGTAGATGCCTCCGTATGGGCCGGAAGTTATGGGGGCGGATTGGTGCATTTCAGAAACAATACAACACCTTTTATATATTCCACCTATAACAGTCCCTTGCAAAGAGCCATCGGTGACCCGGGAAGTACAAGGGTGAGCGGATTAGCCTTCGACAAGGATCATAATTTATGGATCAGTAATTATGGTGCACCGCAGGATCTATTGGTCAGAAAAAGAGACAGCAGCTGGAAAGCATTCACCATCCCCTTTCCACACCTGGAAAATGCGGTAGCACAGATACTCGTAGATGATGACAACCAGATCTGGATAGTAAGCCCGAAAGACAATGGCCTTTTCTGCTATAATTATGGCAATTCCATCGACCAGTTACAGGATGACCGTTGGAAACATTACCAGCAGGGCACGGGGAACGGAAACCTGCCCGGCAACAACGTATTGTGCATCGCAAAAGATAAAAGCGGATTTATCTGGGTGGGTACTGACCGGGGTATCGGTATCATTCAGTGTACCCAGCAAATTTTTTCCGGACAGGGATGTGATGCCCTGCTACCCATTGTACAACAGGATCAGTTTGCCGGATTATTGTTTAAGGATGAAACCGTGCAATGCATTGCCGTGGATGGGGCAGACAGAAAATGGGTAGGCACCAAAAATGGCGTCTGGCTTTTGTCGCCTGATGGCAGTAAGATTATTTATCGTTTTACCGCCGAGAACAGTCCTTTGCTGGCCAATGATGTAAAACGCATTGCCATCGATCCGGATACGGGAGAAGTCTTTATTTCCACCCTATCCGGTATCTGTAGTTTCAGAAGTACCGCTACGGAAGGTGCTGTTGTCAACGAAAACGTATTGGTTTTTCCCAATCCCGTACCTCCGGGTTACAACGGTACCATTGCCATTCGCGGGTTAACTGAAAACGCGCTGGTAAAAATTGCCGAACTCAATGGACGGCTGGTGTTTCAGACCAGGGCATTGGGCGGACAAGCCATCTGGAATGGCAGAAATTACAAAGGCGAAAAAATTGCCAGTGGTGTTTATCTTGTACTCGTTCGGGATGACAGCGGTGCCGAAAAACTGGTTACCAAAATCGTCATCACTTCGGGCAGATGACCTGTATCAGTCATCATCCTTATCCCCTTTTTCAACAGGTTTATAAAAAGCGGCCCGCCTGGGTCCGGGGAAAGGAACCTTATCACCCTTGATGCCATGCCATAGTACCCTGTTAAATTCTAGATCAGGTACCGCATCTTCTTTGGCCAGGTTAAATTTCTCGGAACGGCGTTGCCATTCATTGGTTGCCGTATTCACTTCCAGAAGATTTACCGTTGCGGGTCTGGTGGTAAAAGGGGTGAGATTGGGTTGTGAAGTAAAACAACGCCAGAGGGACTGTGCAGCTGCATCATACTGACTCATCGGTCCGATACCCAGGATCAGTTCCATGGTACGCAGGATGGAGGAAGTGGAATAGGGTGTATGATCCACAAAATTTCTTTTCACCAAACCGCCGGCCACAAAAGCAGGACTTCTGTGTGCGTCCACATGATCGGCACCGTTCTGCGCATCATCTTCCACGATAAAGATGGCAGTCTCTTTCCAGATCGGGCTTTTGCTCAGGTAATCAACAAACATACCAACCGCCAGATCATTATCGGCAACATGGGCATTGGGGGTGGGTCTGCCTTTCCGCAATCCTTCCGTATGATCGTTCCCGAAACGCACCGTATTGAAACGGGGTACACCTCCAACAGCCAGGAGAGAATCAAATTCTCGTTTCCATTGCTGAAAACGGGTGGTGTCCGGTATCTTCAAATTGAAACCGTCGAAATAAGGACATAAATGATCTTTTAATACAGGAATATTGGGTTTATTATTATCCGCAAATTCCCCATACGTGCGGAAACTAACGCCGCCTTTCTTGCAATGATCCCAGATAAAACCCCCTTTGTTATTCGCAATGGCGCGGTTACCCTCACCATCATAAGTACCACCTCGGCCACCATAACTGCTTACCCAGTTTTTTTCCAGATAATCCGTTGCATAGGCACCGGTGGTCCAGTTATGTCCGTCCATACTCACTTCGCCATCCACATAAAAATTATCCAGCAAAACAAACTCTTTGGCCAATGCATGCAGATTGGGCGTAATTTTTTCTCCAAAAAGAACCAGACTGGGGTCTCCGTTCCCTTCTTTCATATCGCCTAACACCTGATCATAGGTCCTGTTTTCCTTGATCACATAAAATACATATTTGATGGGCCCCTGGTCGCCAACTTTCCTGGGTATCGGATTGCCTTCTTCTCCCTTTGCGATCAGTTCCTTTACCTTATTATAAGGCGTATTGCGATACACAACCTGTGAATACACATCCAGTTGTGCGGCTGTCGGTTCTTCCAGAATACTCAGGGTTCCCTTAAACAACCCGCCGATATATTCCACTTCCTTGGGTTTGTTGGGATCGCCTTCCTGGTAAACCACTTCCTGTCTGCCTACATAAGGGTTGGGACCATAAGGATTGGCTTTGGAAGAAAACCCCTTGCCGTTGGTGACAAAGACTTTCCTGCCCACCACTTTTACATTGGTCGGATACCAGCCCACAGGAATAAACCCTTTACTCTTGCTTTCACCGGGTTTGGATACATCGAAAACAGTCAGACAATTGTTATCGGCATTGGCGATATAGAGTGTCTTTTCATCCGCACTCAGGGCCAGCCCATTGGTTGTAGAGCCATTGGGTGCATCGGGATACAGGGCCGCATTCAGGGTCTCCATCACTTTACGATCGGCTACCCTGATCACTGAAACAGAATTATCGTTTGAATTGGCCACATAGAGATATTTCCCCTTGGCTGTCAGACAGATTTCATTGGGATTGTCACCAACCGGGATGGTGGCAGTGATATTTTTCCTGCGGGTATCATATACATACAACTTATCACATCCCCAGCAACTGATATAAAGCTCTTTTTTATCAGGTGACAATACACAGGTATAGGCTTCCCCGCCCAGGTCGAATTGCTGCAAGACCTGTTTGGTTGTGAGATCGATGGTGTACAAGGAATGGTTGTCTTTGGTCACCACATAGAGCAGCTGTTTTTTTTCATCCAGAGCCAGGCCTGTGGGAGAAATCTTATTGGGCCAGGGTTTACCCAGGCTGATACTGTCATTGAGTATCATTTTATTGTTCTGGATGTCATACACCAATACCCGGTTATCATTGCCACCGGAGGCATATAATTTTTTTGCATCGGCACTAAACTGCAAACCATACCAGCTTTTGGGAATGACCACATTATCCAGGATTTTTTCAGAAACGGGATCAATCAGTTGCAGACTTTGCGTGCTTTGTCCGTTATTGGTTACTGCCATCAGTTTTTGGGATTGACTGACGGCTATATTCAGGGGCAGGTCGCCCAAGGGAAGACTACGGCCTACAGGTGTGAGTGACCAGCCATTGGGAAGGGTGATTTTATGGGCTTCCACCTGTTGTAAACTTTGCGCTTGCATCCTGTTGTTAACCATCAGGATGCAAAAAGCGATGACCAGTTTTTTCATATGTCTGAAGTTGATCGGAAGGTTAAAGATACTGATCAACGCATGGAAAATACCGGCGGCTGCAAAAAATAAGGATAAGTTTATCAGCGGATAAAAAGACCGTATACGAGTAATGATGCTATCAAAACCAGGTGAACAATCAGCCAGATCCGCTGGTACAGGGGCCGGTCTGACCAACTGACTTTCTGATCAAAGGGATCAAAAATGAGTGCGATCCCCAGGTTGCTTACCCCGATCATCCACTCATGCGTAAAAACAAGCATATACAGACCCAGAACAACAAAACCAGCGTATCCATATCTCGCATAAGGGATGCTTTTCCTGTTCTCCTCCCGTTTTGATACATGACTTTCGGACATAGTATTTGTTTTTGACATAGGTAGCCCGGTATGAAAAAATCTTACA
>JAGWTX010000276.1 GCA_028875955.1 Bacteroidota bacterium
GGTTTTACGCTGGCTTTTGTATAAAAATCATAAGCATCCTTAAAGCCATGCAGGGGTGCGGTATAGCGGTTATCAAAATCGACAAAATGTTTTATTTTTTCGTAACCCTCGGAATTCAGCAGATCAGGGAATGTTTTTTCTTTTTCACGGATCTTTATTCCCAGTTTTTTTAAAAAGCGGGAACCATATACGGTATTAAATCCCTCAGATAACATTTTTACACTGCTTAACAAATCGCAGGGCACCGAAAATCCAATCACTTTTTTTACTGCTGCAGGTACCTGTTCAGGAAACTCCCCAACAGCGCGCAAACTCAGACTGCCCCCCATGCTAAAACCTACCAGTATGATTTCTTCATAGCGGTATTTGTCGATCGCGTGTTTGATGACCAGTCGTAAATCACCGGCATCTCCATGGTGATAAAACCGGGGAAGCCGGTTCATTTCCCCGCTACAGCTCCGGCAATTCCAACCGAGTGCGTCATACCCATTCTCCGTAAAAATACCAGCCATCCCCAACACATAATGCCGATGCGAATCTCCTTCCAGTCCGTGTGTAATAATCACAAGCTTTCCGTTTTCCTTGCCGATGCGGTGCCAGTCAAGATCCACAAAATCGCCATCGGGTAATTCCAGTCTTTCCCTTTGCTGGTATTGAAAAGCAACTTTCCGGAATAAACTGGGGACAATGGTTTGCAGGTGTTGCGAAAACTGTGTGATGGGAGCGTTGAATACTGGAGTAGGTAATACGGGCATGATGAATGATAAAGTGCAAAGGTAAGCAGGATCTTTTATCCGGCTTCTTCGTATCTTCAGACTATGGCGGATAAGAAGTATCTGAAATATTTTCCATTGAGTTCCCTGTTCAATACCCGGAGAACCCGGGATATCTTCCAGGTAAACCCTACGGTAATCCCTGTGAGGGAAGAAGCTGCGGAGAGTAAGATCCAGGTATTTGATTATGACCTGCAATCGTTGGAAGAATCGTTGCCGGCGAGGATAACCGATTGTTATTCGCTGCGGGATAACCAGCGTTTATCCTGGATCAATATCGGCGGCATCCGGAAAGCCGATGTGGAAGCCATCTGTACGCATTTCAATATCCATCAGCTCATCATGGAAGATATCCTGAGCGTGGGCCAGCGACCCAAGATGGATGAAATGGATCCTATCTTGTTCTGCCTGCTAAACATGTTGTACTTCAACGAACGGACCGGAGCGGTGGAAGCGGAGCAGATCAGTATCGTGCTGGGAAAAGATTTTGTGATATCCTTCCAGGAAGATTCCAAAAGGGATGTCTTTAACCCGCTTCGTGAAAAACTGAAAATCGCCAGCAGCAAGATCCGTCAGGGGAAGGCCGACTATCTCTGTTATTGCCTGCTGGATATGATTGTTGACCATTATTATGTGGTGATGGAGCAGTTGGGTGAAAGGATAGAGATGCTGGAAGAAAAAATCATCCACAACAGCAATACCCGCTCACTGGCTGAGATCAATAATCTCAGGAAAGAACTGATTGTGTTGAAAAGGAATGTGAGCCCGGTACGCGAACTGATCAATGGCTTTATCCGCAGCGAGTCTGATCTATTGGAGGAGAGGACCACCAAGTATTTCAAAGACATCTATGATCATATTGTGCAGGCCAATGAACTGGCGGAGAGTTACCGGGATATGATGATGAACCTGCAGGACTTGTACCTGAGCAATGTAAATCTTCGCATGAACGAAGTGATGAAAGTGATGGCGGTGGTTACCTGTTTACTGGCTCCCGCAACCGTTATCGGTGGCATTTTCGGAATGAACTTTGACAAACTTCCCTATATCCATCACCAATACGGTTTTTTTATTGCGGTGGGTCTCATGCTGATCATACCCGTATGGATGGTCTTTGTTTTCCGGCGCAGAGGCTGGTTCTAGTAATTGATCATGCATCAATCATGCAAAGAAATTGGCAGATCTCTGCGTAATCTCCCCGTCTCCCTTTCTCCGCGGTGAATTTTTATCCACCGCAGAGAACAAAAGAGACAAGTTGTAATGCTGCATAATTCAGATGATTAGCTAATAGCAACCTTAGCAAACCTCATTATACTTTGATCAGTTTCCATTTCCCTTTTTTAAAGAGGATCACACTGGTAACGGTGACACAGGTTTCTGCAACCACGATGGCGATAAAAACACCGGTGCTGCCCATTTTCAGGGTCTCAGCCAGGAAATAGGCAAAGGGAATCTGGAACAGCCAGAACCAGAACAGGTTTATCCAGGTAGGTGTTTTACTATCGCCCGATCCGTTAAAAGCATTCATCATCACCATACCCACCCCATAAAAAATATATCCCATGCTGATGATGCGCAGCGCTTTCACGCCTGTTTGCATGACTGCCGGATCACGATTGATCAGACCCACAAAAAATTCCGCACCTATGATAAACAGGAGAGAAACACAGGCCATAAAGAGGGCATTGTAACGCGCGGTTTTCCATACCGAGGCTTCGGCACGATCGGGTTGTTTGGCGCCGAGGTTTTGTCCTACCAGGGTAGCTGCCGCATTGCTGAGTCCCCAGGCAGGCATGATAAAAAAGATCAGCAAACGGATGGCGATCGTATAACCGGCCATCGCATCCGATCCAAAACCGGCAATGATCCTGGCCATCGCAATCCAGCTGGCAGATGCCACGATAAACTGCAAAGTGGCAGTGGAGGCAATATTGGTCAGGGAACGCAGAATGGCTTTATCGGGTCTGAAATGATGCCAATGGATTTTGACAATTCCTTTTCCCTTGATCAGGTGGTATACCTGGTAACCTACGCCGATACCGCGTCCGGTGGTGGTGGCGATGGCTGCTCCGGGTAATCCGAATCGATGGATCAGGATCGGGCAGAGGATGATGTTGCAGATATTGGCCAGCCACAAACTGCGCATGGCAATGGTGGCATCACCCGCTCCGCGGAAGATACCATTGATCAGAAACAGGAACATGATCACCATGTTTCCGCAAAGCATGATGCGGGTATATACCGCACCCAGTTCTCTTACCTGCGTATCTGCACCCATGAGTGCCAGAATTTTGTCGGCAAAAAGAAAACCACAAATGCTGATCAGGATGGACAGGATAAAAGCCAGTAACATTGCCTGGGCACCGGCATGAGCGGCTTCTTCAGGATTTTTTTCACCTACTCTTCTGGCCACGAGTGCCGTTGCGCCCATGCTGAGGCCAATGGCGATGGAGTATACGATGGTTAAAAAGGATTCGGTTAAACCGACGGTTGCGGCGGCATGGGGACCCAGTTTGCCAACAAAAAAGATATCCACCACGGCAAAAACCGATTCCATGCACATTTCCAGGATCATGGGAATGGCCAGCATAAAAATGGCTTTCCGGATACTACCGGTGGTAAAATCGGCATGTTCACTGGCCAGGGATTCTTTGAGATAGGTCCAGACAGACTTTCTGCCCGAAGTGTTCGTATTAGGAGTCATTGAGTTTGGTTTCGAATAAATAAATAGAGATACCGCAATGGGGATCCATTGGGAAGGGCCGGGGAATGGGGCACTTAAACGGTAAGGGGTCTAAGCGCAGCTTAGCTGTTCATAGGCGAAATATTCTTAAACAACGCTCCCCTGGTGTTTGTCTAACGGGAAAGCGCAACGAAAATAGGAAAATACAACAAAACCAAAGAATGCAATTCAAGATAAGCGGTGAAAAGGAGGGATGAAAGCGGGATGCAACTTTTTTATGGATTGTGCACTCTTTATAAAAGCGGACTGATAAAATGAAACAGCCCGGACTGCTTATGTACCGGAAAGCTTTATTTTTCAATAATAGGGTACAGACAAATACCTGAAACGGAATTTGTAAATTAGTAGATCAATATCCACCGAATGAACCGTAGACCCCCTGCTGCAGTGAAATCGTTTGGCTATCACCAATTCGGCGATGGATATAATTTATTTATATGCCTATCTCGAAAAATGAATAGGTATTTATGTTTACTTATTTCTGCTATTCTTTTTTTTCATTCAGATGTTTCAGGGTTTGATTTTAGTAAAAACAAAAGATTAAATTCTGATGATGAAAATCACAAGATTAAAAAAAGTCCATTAATCGATATACAGGGGACTTTAACCTTAAATAGTGAGGTAAATAAAGATTTAGATATCTCATATTATTCGCCCTCTGCTACCATGTCTGGTACAACTACTGTTTGTAAAAACGATGTTGCGTATATAACATTTACTGGATCAGGGGGCGTTGCACCGTA
>JAGWTX010000277.1 GCA_028875955.1 Bacteroidota bacterium
CTTCCGCAAAACTGCGTATGCAGAATATGGCTCACATCAATATCGAAATGCATATGGGTGATGGAAGTCTGCCCACCGGTAAATAACATGGGATATTTTTTTACATAACCCGTCATCAGTTCTTCGGGCCAGCTGAAATCCTTGATGAGATCAGGGGCATGGTCGAAGATATTGAACAGGAAGATCCGCCAGGCAGCCGGTCCTTTGCGGATCATGTCCACATATTCCCCAAAGGTCTTATAGTCGTCGGCGGTATTGATGGGGGTATAGGCATCGCTCTTGATATTGTTATACAAAGCCACACGCTGATCACCTACCTTTTCCTTGAAATAATCCCAGTTCCATTTCTCGTAGGCAGGCCATTTTTTGGCGAGATTCCGGATAACGAGCGGACGCATGGGCTGATAATAGTTATTTTTAAAATCATCCGGACTGATATCGTCTACTGCATCAACAGGCTGTAATAACATGGTTGGGTTATTTTGGCAAAGGTAATATGAACAAATTGTTATGCAAAGCAACCGTGGTTAAAGGCTTACTAAGATTCTCCGACAGGAACTTCGTAACTTGTGGTATGTTGCTTCAGATCCATCCCGACAACCCCAACCCCCGGCACATCAAAACGGTCATCGAATGCCTGTTGGACGGAGGGGTGATTATATACCCGACAGATACCATTTACGGGTTGGGATGCGATATTTTCCAGACAAAAGCAATTGAACGGATTGCCAGGATCAAACAGGTGGATCCCGCCAAAGCGCAACTGAGTTTTGTTTGTTTTGATCTGAGCGACCTGAGCAAGTATACCAAAAGCATCTCAACACCCTTGTACCGGATGTTGAAAAATTATCTGCCGGGTCCGTACACATTTATTCTTCCTGCCAGCAAGGAAGTACCCAAAATTCTACACAGTAAGAAAAGCACCATCGGTCTCAGGGTGCCGGATAACAATATCGCCCGAACCATTGTACAACAACTCAATCATCCACTTCTTTCCGCTTCTCTGCCCGGAGAAATGGTGGAAGAGTATACCGACCCCGAACTCATCTATACCAATTTCCACAAACTGGTGGATATCGTGATCGACGGTGGAATCGGGGGAATGATCCCTTCTACGGTGGTAGATTGTACGCAGGATACATATGAAGTGATAAGGGAAGGTGCCGGCAAATGGGAAGAAGTGTAAGGGAATCCGACACTTTGACTGCAATTGCTAATGCTACGTTTTCTATCCTTACTGCTCTCTCAAATCGCAAAACTTTTGCGGTGATATTTGCATAGTCCGAATTTTTCAATGGCTTTTCGATGAGCCAGTGTGCCATATCCTTTGTTCCGGTCCCAACCATATTGCGGGAATTCCGCATGTAACTGCTGCATATATTGATCTCGATGGGTTTTCGCCAGTATACTGGCTGCAGCAATAGATGCATATTTCCCATCGCCTTTGATGATACATTGATGGGGTGTAAATGGATAGGGGATGAAGCGGTTTCCATCGATCAGTAAAAATTCAGGTCTGGGGTTGAGCTGATCAATAGCGAGGTGCATGGCTTTGAAAGAGGCTTTGAGGATATTCAGTTGATCTATTTCTGCATGATCCACACTGGCAACAGCCCAGCTCAGGGCCTTGGTTTCAATAATTTGTCTCAATAGCTCCCGGTCTTTTACGGATACCTGTTTGCTGTCATTCAGAAGGGGGTGGTAGAAATTTTCCGGCAGGATCACCGCTGCTGCAAAAACGGGACCTGCATAACACCCACGGCCGGCTTCATCTGTACCTGCTTCTCGTAAAACCGTTTGGTAATGTGGTGATAGCATAGCGGTAAAATTCAACAATAGTCCGATAGTACCCAAAATCGTTTTTCAAAATACGGGCTTGTTACGGATACCTGTACCTTTGCATCCTGTAAGCAAAAACTGGAATATGCAGACAACAGATCGTTCTTCCCGGCTGGTAGCCACCTGGTTATTGATAGGTGTAGGTATGACAGTGATTCAGATCGCCCTGGGCGGAATCACACGATTAACGGGAAGCGGGTTATCGATTACGGAATGGGATGTGATCACAGGCGCTTTACCACCCCTGAATGAACACCAGTGGATGCTGGAATTTGATAAATACCGGCAGACTCCCCAGTATCATTTGCTGAATTTTGAATTTACACTGGCAGATTTCAAATTTATTTTTTTCTGGGAATGGTTTCACCGATTATGGGCCAGGACCATCGGACTGGTATTTGCAATCGGATTTATCTGGTTCCTGGTTAAAAAGCATTTTAAAAAAGAAATGATCGGTCCGCTCCTGGTCCTTTTTCTGTTAGGGGCTATGCAGGGGCTTATCGGATGGATCATGGTGGCCAGCGGTCTGGTGGGTGATGCGGTGTATGTAAAACCGACCCGGCTGGCATTACACTTTATTTTTGCGTTGGGTTTGCTCAGTTATACTTTCTGGTTCGCCTTGAAATTACTCGTACCCCAGGCGCAAAGGATCTGCAACAACCGGTTGCGGAAATGGAACCTGGCAATATTGATGGTGTTAACCCTCCAGCTTTTATATGGGGCACTGATGGCCGGTCATAAAGCCGCCATGGCTGCACCTACCTGGCCCAGCATCAATGGCGACTGGATACCGGGAACCCTTTTCAGGGAAACCCCATTGTCGATCAATTTTATCGATAATGTAATTCTCATCCACTTTATTCACCGGGGTCTTGCCTACCTGCTTTTGCTGCTGATCAGTGTATGGTCGGTGCAGCTATATAAGGCAAAAGGTTCTCTTTTATTTTATAAAACAAGATGGCTTCCACTCGGCATTGTGATTGTCCAGCTTATCCTGGGTATTGCCAGTGTCCTATCCAGTACGGGTATTATTCCGGGTCATTGGGGTATCTTTGAATGGATGGCGCAGATACACCAGTTAACCGGCATGCTGTTGCTTCTGTCACTTGTTTGGATGTTCTATGTCCTTCGGGGAAACCAGGCCGAATCTTAGGAAGAGCAGGGATAGTATGGATGGGGAATGATCAGTCAGTTTTCCGGAAAACACTTTGGGCAAATCGATTATAATCGGATTCTATGAAGAAATTCCTGACCGGACTCTTGCATTCATTACCCGTACAGCTGTTCATGCTGCATTTCCGGCGTTACCAGGTATTCCTGATCTTCTGGTATATCCTGTTTGCTACCGTATCCGGAAACTTCATGTTTACATTCGGTGCCAACTCCTTGTTTCTGGCTCCTGAATATTTCGGGCAGGTTACTGCACTCAGTTCATCGATAGTGGGTTTTGCCATAGGGATATTTTTCATGAGCTGGAACATCACCACATTCATCCTCCATAGTAAGAATGTAAAATTTTTGGCAACTACGGCACAGCCCTTTTTGAAATATTGCATCAACAATGCCCTCTTACCGGTATTCTTTCTGGTTTTCTACCTGGTGAATGCCATTGATTATATGCAATTCCAGCAGTTGTTTCCAACCGCAGATATCATCCTGCTGATCAGCGGGTTTACCGGGGGAATCAGCCTGTCCATCATCATTGCCTTTATCTATTTCTTTGGCGCAGACAAGACCATTTATTATAACATGGGTTCTGTGATCAATACCGCCAATAAGCGATATGCGGAAATCATCAAGGACGTACAACTTCCCAAAGAAAAAACAGAACTGGAAGTGGACTGGTTTCTCAGCGCGGGTTTCCGTTTGCGAAAACCCAGAGACGTCAGGCACTACAGCCAGGAATTCCTGGATGCCGTTTTCAAAAGACATCATGTGGCTGCGGTGATCGCCATCCTTGTCGCATTCATATTTCTGATTTTGGTGGGATATATTTCAGATGCCAGGCTTTTCCAGATACCTGCAGCAGCAAGTATCACTTTATTCTTTGCGATCCTGATCGCGGTATCCGGGGCACTGACCCTTTTATTGCGGAGCTGGACATTACCGGTTCTCGGGATCATGTACCTGATATTGAATATCCTTTACCAAAAAGATATCATCGATCCCCGCAACAAGGCCTATGGGTTGAATTATACCAACCCGTCTGAAAGGCCCCTGTATAACCAGCAATCCGTCCGTGAACTGGCCAGTGCAGAAAACATGGAGAAAGACAGGGCCTACTATGAAACGATCCTCAATAAATGGAAGGCAAAACAGAAATCCGATAAACCCATCCTGTATATCATCAATACCAGTGGTGGCGGAGAGAGAAGCGCCGCATTTACCATGCATGCCTTGCAGA
>JAGWTX010000278.1 GCA_028875955.1 Bacteroidota bacterium
AAGCAAAATTTACCGTGTATGTGGATGGTGTAGCTGCAGATTCCGTGAAAACCAAATTCGGTATCCGGGAAATCACAGTGGATAGAAATGCGCCGGATAGTTCAAAAAACTTTTATGTAAACGGCAGAAAGATATTTATCCGGGGAGCCAACTGGATACCGGAAGGGATGCTGCGTAATTCAGATGAAAGGATGTATGCAGAATTGCGCTATACCAAACAATCGGGTATCAATTTTTTACGGTTATGGGGAGGAGGCATTGCCGAGTCTGATTATTTCTATCAGCTCTGTGATGAATTCGGATTGCTGGTATGGCAGGAATTCTGGCTCACCGGTGATACCAAACATCCGGAGGACAGGGACCTTTATTTTGCCAATCTCCAGTCTACCGTAAAACGAATCCGTAATCATCCCTGTCTGGCGATCTATGTAGCATCCAATGAAAGTACGGAAGTGTCCGGTACGAAAGAATTGCTGCAAGAGCTGGATGGTACAAGGCCTTACCAGATGCAGTCAGAAACCGACGGGGTTCATGATGGAAGTCCTTATCAGCAGGTAAACCCGATGCAGCATTATGAGAACACGGCATCCGACAGGGGGAGCAGGGTAGATGGTTTCAATCCCGAATATGGGGCACCCAGTTTGCCCACGGGGAAAATACTCAGGGAAACCATGCCGGAAAAAGATCTCTGGCCCATCAATAAGGAAGTGTGGGATTACCTAGATGGGAATGGTTTTCACAACATGACCACAAAATACAAAGCGTTGGTGGATAACTATGGGCCATCTGCGGGCATCGATGAATTTGCCAAAAAAGCGCAGCTGGTCAATGCCATCAATTCAAAATCGATCTGGGAAGTCTGGAACTATAATAAGTTTGGTTATGGCGACAGGTATTGCTCCGGTTTATTATTCTGGTACCTGAATTCACCCGTTAGACAGGTTTGTGCAAGGATGTGGGACTGGTCGCTCGAACCCACTGCCTCACTGTATTATACGGCAAATGCGCTGGAGCCGCTGCATGCGCAGTTTGATTATCTGAAAAACACGGTGTCTGTATACAATGATTATTTCCAATCCTTTTCCAATTATTCGCTGGTGGCAGAAGTTTATGATCTGAACAGTAAAAAAATCCTGTCAAAGAAAATCGCGATTCCCTTGATTGGCGAGGATGCAGTGTTGAATGATCTCATCCGGTTGGATTTCCCGGCCGATATCACACCTGTACATTTTATCAGACTGGGTTTGCATGATGCCAGCGGTAAAGAAGTAGCGAATAGTTTTTACTGGCGTTCCACCGATCCCTATGCGGGAAAAAAAACGATGTCCGGACCTGCAGCCGGAGGCTTTTCCGCCCTGCAAAATATGAAGCCGGCAACCGTGCAAACAAAATATACCGTTACGGAATCCGGAGAGCAGACCCTTATTGATGTGGATCTGACCAACACTTCCACCCGGCTTGCTTTTTTTACACAGCTGGAATTATTGGATAATCAGAAGAAACCCATCCGGCCTTCTTTTTATACCGATAATTTCTTTTCCTTATTGCCGGGAGAAAAAAAACATGTCAGGATTGAAACCGGCAACAGATCCGTGTTTGACCAATCGGTCTCCCTCGAAGTGAAGGGATGGAATACGACGGAATCCAATTATTTTATTCATAAAAAGCAGTGATCATGAAAAGAAGTTATTTATTGTTAGGGTTAGTCATGTGTTCCATCTGTGAGTGGTCATTGGCCAGTGATCATCTGATTACGGATTATGGGGCAATTGCAGATGGCAGAACCATCAACACCCGGTTTATCCAGAAAGCGATTGATGAGGTTTCTGCAGCCGGCGGCGGCAGAGTGGTTGTTCCGGCTGGGAATTTTATGACCGGCTCCCTGTTTTTAAAATCCGGGGTAGACCTTCATATAGCATTGGGTGCTGTGTTATTGGGCTCTCATTCAACGGATGATTATCAGAAAGTGGATGGGAGGGCTGCCCTGCTATTGGGAAATAACCAGCAGCATATTTCAGTTTCCGGTGAGGGGATTATTGACGGACAGGGACAGGAACTCCTGGTGGATATATTCCGGAAACTCAGAAGCGGTGAAGCCAAGGATAACCCGATCTGGCAGGTAAAAAGACCGGAATACGGGAGGGCAATGGTTCTTTATTTCAAAGGTTGCCAACATGTATCCGTTACTGATGTCACGTTAAAAAATGCTTCCAACTGGGTACAGGATTACAGGGAATGCGATCAGGTTGTCATAAACAGGATTACGGTGCAGAGTACGGCATACTGGAACAACGACGGACTGGATATCACCGATTCTAAAAATGTAAGGGTTACCCATTGTTTTATCAATGCAACGGATGATGCGCTTTGTCTGAAATCCGAAAATCCCAACAGCGCCTGTGAAAATATATTTGTAGACAGCTGCGTATTACGCTCCAGTGCCAATGGTTTGAAATTCGGTACAGCGAACGCTGGTGGTTTCCGGAATATTACGATCAGAAACCTGACCGTATATGACACCTATCGATCCGCAATTGCCCTGGAATCGGTTGACGGAGGGATCATGGAGAACATCGATATCCAGTATGTGACTGCAAAAAACACAGGGAATGCCATTTTTATACGCAGGGGGCATCGGAATACCAGCGGACCGATCAGTACGGCAAAGCATATTTATATCGCACATGTAAAAGTAGAAGTGCCCTTGTACAAACCTGATCAGGGTTACCCGATAGAAGGGCCCCCTGACCATTTGCGTCCCGGCTTTGACCAGATGCCGGTTCGTCCATCCAATTTTCATATTTACGGGCATCCCTTTTTACCCTATAATCTGGTACCTGCCTCCATTGTGGGGATACCGGGTTATCCGGTCCAGGATGTGACACTGGAGGATATCGACATTAGTTATGGTGGCAGGGGAAGCAAGGATATTGCTTACATACCCATGGAATCATTGGGCAGGGTACCGGAAAATGAAAATGGATATCCTGAATTTTCGATGTTCGGGGAATTGCCTGCCTGGGGATTTTATATCAGGCATGCAGAAGGGATTGTCTTTAAAAACGTACGCCTGCATTATCTCGAAGATGATTTCCGGCCTGCCATTGTTTTGGATGATGTAAAAAACAGTGAGTTCCATGAACTGAAAATACCTACTGCCAGGGAGATGCCGATGATAGTGTTGAATCACACATCAGACATCACACTGAAAAATTTACAGCTTCCGGCAAGTGAGGAAAAAGCCGTGTTGAAATCCGATTTCCGATGAGTACTTACTGCAATGATATCGGGATAAAAAGAGGTACAACCCGAATATGGCTGTTTGTGTTGGCATATCTGTCTGTGACGGCAGCTCTGGCACAAAAAATACCGGCTTTCAGGAATGAGTCATTATCTGTAAAAACCCGGGTGAAAGATCTTTTGTCCCGGCATACGGTTGAGGAAAAAATCGGAGAAAATCCGTCAAGCTGCCCAAATAGAGCGCTAAAATGATCATTATGAAAATGCAATACATGTCTTTTCTGCTATTGCTGCTTTTTGCTGAAGCAGGTTTTGCGCAAAAAACGGTTCAGGTAAAAGTGACAATAAGCGTATCAAAAGAAATGTATCCACACTTTATCAAAGGCGGACGGTTGTTGCTGCATATTATCAAGCCGAATAGCAGCGAACCCAGGAATAAGCTGGAGACAACCATCGGCATCACACCTGATGACTGGGATGGGTCCCGGGATTTTGTCATTGATACAAAAAGTAAGGTGGTATTAATAAACGGATTGGAAAAAACAAAAGGCGGCCCCAATGACAAGTTGTATTGTAAGGTCGTATATAAACAGAACAGGGATGATGGGAATGAGAATGCAGCAGGCAATCTTATCAGCGAGGAAGATTCAATGACTGTATCAACAAAAACAATTCATTTGGTTCTCGGCGCTGTCATGACACCGACCAGTATTGTTGAGAACAGGTTTGTAAAAGTGGTGCAAATCAACAGTAAATACCTGTCTGATTTTTTCGGCAGAACCAGGACCCTGAAAGCATCCATATTGCTTCCGTCAACTTATTTTGACAACCCGGGAAAATCATACCCGATCTGTTATCGTGCGCCTGGTTTAAATGGCAGGTATGATCAGATCAACGGAATGATGAACAAAAAGGATTTTACAGACTGGTGGTTTGGCAAAGATGCGCCACAGGTGATTTATGTATTCCTGGATTCTCAGGGTCCTTATGGGGATAC